>CAZDYB010000109.1:0-7443 GCA_964509045.1 uncultured Akkermansia sp. | reverse complement strand
CGCCTTCGCGCCGTCGAGAACTTCGTCCACGTCCTGTTCAACCATTCCGATTTCATAACGATCCGATGACCTCGCGAATCTCCCCTTCTTGTCCGGGTGTGAGCCGGCGTTCCTTCCTTGCTGATACCGGCATGGGACTCACCGGGCTGGTGCTGGGCTCCATGCTGTTCCGCGACGGACAACTGCGTGCGAACGACACCGGGGCAGCCTGGGAGCCACCGACCGGTGATCCCCACTTCAAGCCCCGCGCCCGTTCGGTCATCTGGCTGTTCCTATGCGGGGGCGTCAGCCACATGGAGAGCTTCGACGTCAAACCGGAACTCAATCGCTATGCCGGCAAGTCCATTTCTGAAACGCCCTATGCCTCCGTGCTCAAGACCGAGGGCAAGGACGTCATCGGCGCCAATCCGGTCCACGGCAATCGCAAGGTCATCATGCCCCTCCAAACCGGGTATAAGACCTACGGCGAATGCGGACTTGTGGTTGGCGACTGGTTCCAGCATGTCGGCCATTGTGCAGACGAACTCGCAGTTGTGCGATCACTCTGGACCATCCACAACGATCACGGCGCCCAACTGACCTGGCAGACCGGGAGGCATCCCCGTGAACTGGAACATCCCACCCTCGGCGCATGGGCCGCCTATGGCCTGGGTACCCTCAACGAAAACCTCCCCGAATATGTCGTTCTCGGGGTCCCCACCGGCGATTGCTGCGGCGGGGCCTATACCCACGGTGCGTCGTATCTGGGACCTGAACACGGCGGCGTCCGCCTCGGGACCGATCCCGCCAACCCGCTTCCTTTCCTTCGCCCCGCCGATGACGCCCTTTCGCGCGAGGAACAGGCGTCCAACCTAAGTCTTCTCGGGAAGCTCAACCGGTTGGCAGGCATCGATTACCCCGACGACGCCCATCTGCGCGCCCGGATCAAGTCGTACGAACTGGCCTTCCAGATGCAGGCAAGCATCCCCGAGACCCTTCAACTGGAACGCGAACCGGAACACATCCGACGCCTGTACGGCCTCGACCAGGACCATACCCGCGACTTTGGCAGGCAATGTCTCGTGGCCCGTCGCCTCGTGGAACGCGGAGTCCGATTTGTCCAGATATTCCATGGCGGAGGCGGAGGTGGGGCCTGGGATGCCCACAGTGAGATCAAGTCCAACCATACCCAACTGGCCGCGCAGGTGGATCAACCCATCGCAGCTCTGCTGAAGGATCTCCGGCAACGCGGTCTTCTCGATGACACCCTCGTCGTCTTCGGAACTGAATTCGGTCGTTCACCCGGCGCCGAAGGCACGGGACGGGATCATCATCCACAGGCCTTCTGCGCCTGGCTCGCCGGCGGCGGTATCCGCGGAGGAATCCAACACGGACAAACCGACGAACTCGGCTTTCACGCCGCAGACAACCGGCACTACGTCACGGACATCCATGCCACCGTCCTCCACCAACTGGGCCTGGATTCACGTCGATTGGAAATCCCGGGCCGCAAGAGGCTCGACATGGATCACGGCAGTGTCATCCGCCAGATCCTGGCCTGAGCGGCGAACTGGAATCCACCCGGGGAGCCGAGAGCAGCTTGGCGTACTTGGACGCCACCTCACGCGCCGTCTGCCACGGCACCTCATAAACCTGCACCGGTCTTCGGAATCCCTTCACCGTGATCGGATCCAATGCCTTGCAAAGCCCAGCCAACTCAGGTGCTTGGGATTGGATGTCCCCATAAGTCTCCTCCCCGATCAGGATCCGGGCATGACCTGAAGCTCCCTCGAGTCGACTGGCAAGGTTCACGTCCCGGCCGAAAACGGTATAATTCACGATGTGATCCTCTGATCCCATCATTCCCACCGTGACATGTCCGGTGTTGAGTCCGCTTCCGAGGTTGAGGCAAGGCAGGGGCGGCAAGGCCGGTTCACCCCGGGCAACCCGATCCACATTCAACACCTCACGGCGCTTGGTCTCCGCAGCGCGCCAGTCATTGAGGTACTGGATCGCCCACTGCGCATCCAACGCAGCAATCACCGCGATCACTGCATGTCGGGGATTGGCGGTGGGCGCCCCCCAGAACGCCATCACACAGTCACCTATATACTTGTCGAGGGTGCCCCGATGGAATTTTACGATGTCGGCGATGGTGGCGAGATATAAGTTCACGGTGGCCAGGACTTCGCTCGCCTGTTGCTCGTAGTATTGCTCCGCCGCCGCCTCGCCCAACCCCAACTCCTTGACATGCTGCTCCGCCGCCGCCTGCGTCCGATCCGTCATCTCCGTGAACCCCCGGACATCCGCAAAGAAGACCGTCACACGCCGCCGTGCGCCGACCAATTGCAGGTTCCGGACCCGCAGGACTTCATCGACGATGTCCGGCGACACCATCTTGGCGAACACCCCCCTCACACGTTGTTGTTCACGCTGCTCCACAAAGGCCCGGGTGGTCACCATGCCGAGATACGGCAACAGCAACCCGGCAATCAGCGGATGCGCCAATGGCAGCCAGATGCACTGATTCACATAGAGCCACGCCGCAAGGCCCACCCACCCCACGGCCACTACGAGAATCGCCACGGGCAGAACCCATCCCCTCAGCTTCCACGTCATCAACGCCGCACCCACTCCCCATAACCCCACCAACAACAACTCCCATCCCCCACCCACCCGCCGCACATATCGCTCCCTCAGGATCATGTCCGCTACGTTCAGATAGGTCGTGACCAGGAAATCCGACTTGTCCAGGGGTGTGGCGCCCCGGTCCGACAGGTTGCTCCCCGACGCCGTCGATCCCACCACCACCAACCGATTCGTCCACAAGGGTTCGTCCGGTGATTCCCCGTACTCCCTGTTCTGGTGCGAGAAAAGCAGTCCGATCATGTTCTGACGGAAAAACAGGTTGGTCTGATGGATCGACATCTTCCAATCCACCGCCAGGAATCCGGAGGCATCGACCGGGATCAATCGTTCCACCCCATTCGTTCCCGAAATGCGCATTCCACCTGGCACCCGCTTCGCAGTGGAAAGATCCAACCCCAAGCCTTGCGCGGCCAGGACCACCCCCAGATGCCAGACCGGCCTTTCAAAGCTGGGCTTCACCTTGCGCACCACCTGGGAATTCAACGGCAACGCGATCTGTCCGTCCGGGTCAGGTCTCAAGACAAAGTTCGTCTCCTGACCACTCGTTCCCTGAAAATGGGTGGTCCCATCCGGCATGACCTCGACTGCCCATCCCTTGCGGTCCGCAAAACTCCGTACCGCCGGATCAATGAACCGGAACCACGTCATCAACCGGATTCGGCGGGCCACTGAATCTGCATCCCGCGGGGATGTCGCATCTCCCACGTCGGCTGCCCCACCCATGAAGTCTGGCAGTGGCAATCCTTCGGGTTCCAATGCCAGGTATGCTGGCGCGCCGTCCGCCCCCAATTCACGGGCAAACCAACCATCCGAATGAATGATGTTGGTTCCATAGGCCCTCGCCGCGAACTCACCCAGTTCCAGACGGTTCTCGCTTGATCTCCGATCCGTGAACAGCACGTCGAATGCAACCCCCCGTGCTCCCTGGGCCCGCAATTCCCTCAATACCCGCCCATAAACCGGCCATCGCGGCCAGAATAGATCGTACCGCTCGCCGTCCACCACCGTCCCCCGACCCAACTCCGTGACCGTCTGGTTGTCGGCGACCACCAGACCCAAGTCCGGTGAAGGTTCGGCATAAGGAACCGCCAAGCGCGCCCGCCAATCAAACGATGCCCACTCCAATCGTTGCAAGACGTCCAATCGCTGGAAGTCATCCGCCCGTGCCGCCTCCAATTCCGCCGCCTTCAATGCCGAGGAATCTCCACCCACCGCCTTCAAATCCGTCACCCGCGCCTGTGCAACACGGGTACGCTGATCCAGAAGGCGCGAGCAACCCGACATCCCCGCCGCACTGATCACCAGACCCACTGCGACCATCACCGGCAATCCAAAGGGCAGTCTCGTCGATAAAACCTTCCACATCGCCTCGGGATGCTATCGATCCAAAAACAAAAACCCAAGGCGCTTCGCGCGCCTTGGGTTCTTGTCAGGATTTTTGACCGAACGCTCTGAGGACGATCAATCCCGAACCTCGCTTACTTGATCTCCGGAGCAGCACCGCCCTCGGGCTTGATCGGCGAAAGGTTGACCACAGGACCAACCGGGCTCACCGGAGGTTGTGAGCGTGGCGGCAATGGAGTGGGCAAGGTGTTCGGCACCACACCCGGGATCCGCGGATCGAAGTGCTGGCCGGCGCAGACGTTGAAGCGAAGATCCCGGAAGCGGACATCCACACAACCGTCCCACACATACACATCACCCTCGGCAGCCACCATATAGGTCGTGCCACGAATGGCAGCCGTGGTGGTCGGGGTCACCACCGTGTAGGTGGATTGGGAGGAAGTCTTCTTCACGTAGCCCGCGACCTTGCCGGCCTGGAGGTTGATCTTGGTATTGACGACAACCTCCGGACCCGCGTCATCGTAACTCAGCTCGTCCAGGATTACCGTTGCCCCCTGCTGGATCTGGAGACTTGGGCCGTTCTGCCCAAGATCCAGTTCCGCTGAGGAACCGGCACCTGTAACGATTTGCGTCCCGGTGCCCACCAGATCCCCAACCTTTGCAGGCTGGTTCCCAATGGTCACCGTTCCCTTAATTGCGGTCACTTCCGCTTTACCGGCTGCAGGCGCTGCGCTGACAAGACCCGTTGAAAAGGCCAAGGCCGCACCGGCGACGATAAAGCGCGAGAGGATTCCAGAAATCTTCATGATCAAACCCTTCGGAGGTTGGCTTTCTTACGTGGCCCACCCTACGGAGGCACCCGGGCATGTCAATCGCTTATTTTCCTCCAACTTGCTCAGTCACAGTCACCTTTCAACGAACCGTTTCGACCCAAAAACCCTTGCTGCGCATCACTTCCTACCCGTTTCCAACCCCCATTCACCCCACCTCTCCTCCAACCTTTTCCCTGACATCACTTCCGACTTTCGCATCGCCTCGCCCTGCCCCGCTTCCCATCCTCCATCCTTCACATGGGATTCCTCATCGGCTGGGCTGTCCGCTCTCTGGTCGCCTGCATCCAGTTGCTGCCGCTCGATCTTGCCGCACGTCTGGGGCGTTTCGCAGGCGGGCTTGCATGGTTCCTCGATCGACGCCACCGCTCCGCCACCGTCGACAACCTTGCCCACGCCCTCGGGTCCCGATTCAACCCGCGTGAACTCCATGGGATCGCCCGCGAGAATTTCCGACGATTGGGCGAAAACTACGTCTCCGCCATCAAGACTGCCTCCATGTCCGAGTCGGCCCTCCAATCCCGCGTGGAGGTCGTGGGACTGGAAGGAATCGTGCCGCCACCCGGCCAGAGCCTCGTGGCTGCCATTGGTCATTTCGGAAACTTCGAGATCTTTGCCCGACTGACCTCCCGCCTCGCCGGACATCGACTGGGCACCACGTACAAAGCCCTTCGCCCGCCCCAACTCGACTCCGTCCTCCAAGGCCTCCGCCGCCGATCCGGCGTGCTCTTCTTCGAGCGGACCCGTGGTGCCGGCGCCCTTCGGTCCGCCCTGCAGCAAGGCAACCTCCTCCTCGCCATCCTTTCCGACCAACACGCCGGCGAGCGCGGTCTGTGGATCCCGTTTTTCGGGCACCCCTGCTCCACGTCCGCCGCCCCGGCCGTCTACGCCATACGGTTTCGGACACCCCTCACCGTCGCCATCTGCTACAGAACCCGACTCGCCCACTGGCGTATCGAGGTCGGTCCACTCATCCCCACCGTCCACCCCGATGGATCCCCGCGCAGTCCTGAGGAGATCATGATCGAGATCAATCAACTCTTCGAAGCCGCCATCCTCCGCGATCCCGCCAACTGGTTCTGGGTCCATCGCCGCTGGAAGAAGCCCTCCGCGCGGCAACTGGCCCGAACCGAACCCATCCCGACGCTTTAGCCCTGACTGCCGCCATCCCGTCTTCCAATTGCCGATCCGTGATTCAGCAATACCGTCCCGCCCATGGATTTCCCGCCTGGCCGTTCCGCCCTGATCCTTGCCTCCCTGCTCCTGCTTTCGTCCCGGACCACAGCCGCCGACACCTGGCCCCAATGGCGGGGACCGAACCGCGATGGCACGATTCTGGCCCCCGCGTGGCCGGAGAAGCTCGACGAACAACACCTCCGCCGCCGCTGGAAGATCGATCTTGGGCCCAGCTATTCCGGCCCGATCGTGACCCCTGATCGGGTGTTCACCACCGAGACCCGAGAAGGCCAGGCTGAGGTGGTCCGCGCCTTCGACCGCGTCACAGGTCGCGAGATCTGGAAGGCCGAGTGGGAAGGCGCCATCAAGGTCCCCTTCTTCGCCCGCGCCAACGGCGACTGGATCCGTTCCACCCCGGCCTGGGATGGCGACGCCCTCTACGTCGCAGGGATGCGCGATGTCCTGGTCTGCCTCGATGGCCAGTCGGGTTCCGTCCGATGGCGCCATGATTTCCCGAAGGAAGACCGTACCGAGGTCCCCACTTTCGGGTTCGTCTGCTCGCCCTTGGTCGACGGGGACTCCGTCTATGTCCAGGCCGGTGAGGGACTCGCCTGTCTCGACAAGAAGGCCGGCACTGTCCGGTGGCGGACGCTTCACGATGGCGGCGGCATGAATGGCAGCGCCTTCAGTTCGCCCATCATCGCCACCCTCGCCGAAAGACGTCAGCTCGTCGTCCAGACCCGCACCCGTCTCGCCGGGGTGGATCCCGGCGATGGATCCGAACTCTGGTCCGTGCCCGTCGAGGCATTCCGCGGCATGAACATCCTCACCCCACTCGTGGTGAGCTCAAACCGGGTCTTCACCTCGACTTACGGCGGCAAGACCCAAGCCTTCGACATCACGCGGGAAACCAACACCTTCAAGGCCGTCCCAGCCTGGTCCTACAAGGCTCAGGGCTACATGACTTCTCCCGTACTGATCGATGGCCATGCCTATCTCCATCTCAAGAACCAACGCGCCCTCTGCATCGACACCACCACCGGAGCCGAGAAATGGACGAGTTCGGAAGGCTTCGGGAAATACTGGAGCCTGGTCGCCAACCGGGATCGCATCCTCGCCCTCGACGAACGTGGCGTCCTGCTCCTGCTCAATGCCAATCCCACCCGCCTCGAAATCCTGTCCCGACGCAAACTCGCTGACGATTCCTGGGCTCATGTCGCCGTGGCGGGTCAGGAGATCTTCATCCGAGAACTCAACGCACTGACCGCCTATGACTGGTCAACGCCGGAGGCTCGGTGACGTGACACGTAACCCACCCACCCCGAGCAACAGCATCTCCTCCGTCAACCGCGGCCCAGACCTCGCCGGACTCCATTCCTGAAAACCGTCATCCGTTGCCGTCCGTTTCCAATCCGGGTGCCCGGGATCCCAGTCTGCGCCCCGCAAGCTGCCTGAGCCGGAACGA
>CAZDYB010000108.1:8406-10763 GCA_964509045.1 uncultured Akkermansia sp. | reverse complement strand
CAACATCCCCCAATCGATCTATTGGGCCATCGTGACCCTCACCACAGTGGGTTACGGCGATGTCTCCCCGGTGACCGTGGCCGGCAAGGTGATGGCATCGGTGATCATGCTCACCGGCTTTGCCATCCTGGCTGTTCCCACCGGTGTGGTGACGGCCGAGTTGGGACGGGAGATGGCACGGCATCGGCAGGGGCACCGGCACTGCAGGGAATGCGGTTGGAACGCGCATGATCCGCGCGCGCGATTCTGCCAGCAATGCGGGGTTCAACTGGAATGAAGCGGGTTGAACCCCTGTGATGACGTCGCCCTTCAGTGTGTTTTCCCTGACTCCGGCTGCGGCGGGGTATCTCGCGCAATTCCTGTTGTCGTTGCTGGTGGTGTGGGTGTTGGTCGGGATCGCGCGTGGGGGCGCCCGGGACAGTCCGGGAGCGCGTTCCTTGCTGGTGGTGGCGGTATTCGTGGCGTTGTACGCATTGGCGGGAGTCATCGAGAGCGGGTTTCATCGGGATTGGTCCCTGCTGGGGGTGTTCTTCAAGCCGACCCTTGCGGTGGTGGCGGCTTTCTTCTTCATCCGGTTCGTCAACCAGTTGTGCGGCGTGGATGGGCGGCTGCGGTGGGAGTATCGGGGGGTGATGCTGCTGGCGTTCCTGGGATTGTTGTCCGAGGGGCGGACGATGTTCCATCGATTGGACCGTCTGGGGCATGGAGAGGTGATCTGGCGTACGTTGTGGGAGGATCTGGTTCCGGCCGGGATGTTTGTTCTGGCCGCGTATCTTTGCGTGCGGCGATTCCTGCTGGTGGCCCGGGAGGAGGCCAGGGTGCGTGGTTGGCGGGAAGCGTTGCTGCGGCCGGTGGAGCTTCCGGTGCGTGCCTTCCGTTTCTTCGCACTGATCATCCTGGGCTCGGTATTGATCGCCTCCGTGACCGGATTGCGGTTGCTGGGGAGTTCGGACCTGTTGACGGACCTGGCCAACAGCTTTGGGTCGCTGACGCTGATCTTCCTGTTTTCGTACAGTTACATCACGCGGTTGTCCGGTCAGGTCAGTTTCAGGACCCGGTTCCAGGGGTTGTTGGCGGTGACCCTGCTGGGATTGATCACGCTGGTGAGCGTGGTGGCCTACACGGCGCAGTTGGTGGGGCGATCGGGGATGATCCGAGAGGCGTCGTCCCCGGTATCCACGGGGCGGACCCTGGCCTGTGATCCCGTCCCCGAGGGGTTGCGGGTGTCTTCAATGAATCTGGAGTGGAGCGATTTCGGGGGGAGCGCCATTCCGGGCGAGCTTGCGGTGGTGGATCTGCCATTCGGCTTCCCGTTTTTTGGCGTCGAGCATCGGCGGATCCGGGTGGATCAGAACGGGGTGATCGTGATGGGAGACGCTCGATGGGACCACTCGGACATGAGGTGGCGGTTGAATTCGGCGCCCATGGTGGTGCCGGCGTACATGGATCTGGAGGTTGCCCCGGACGGGAGTGGTCGGGTGATGGTGGATGTCCGGGCCGAGCGGGTGACGGTGACGTGGGACCGGTTGGGGGCGGTGGAGAAACCGGAATACCGTCCGGTGTTCCAGGCGGTCCTGCACCAGGACGGTCGGATCCGGCTCAATTACCGGGAGTTGGGGGATGGAGGATTGCGGGTGGACGGTCGGCCTGTGGTCGAGTTCATGGGGGTGTTTCCCGGACCGGGCAAGGTCCCGTCGGCGTTGATGGAAAGTCAGGAAGCGTTGACGGCGGGTGTGGATGTTTCGGAGGGGTTTCAGGTGGATTTCGAGCGGGAGCTTCGACGGGAGCATGGGGTCTTCAGTCGGCGCATGGCGGGGATCATGGTGGTGGGGCCGATCCTGATGCTGTCCTTTTTTGGGTGGGCACTCCGGCGCGACCTTCTTGCCCCGCTGGAGCGGTTGGTGGGGGCGTTGCAGTCCTTGGAGAGGGGAGGACATCCGCCGACCCTGCCGGTGGAATCGAACGATGAGATCGGGTACCTGACGGGTGGGTTCAATCGGATGTCGGATTCAATCCTGGCATCGAATGAGGTGCTGAAAAGGCATCGGGATCAGTTGGAGGTGGAGGTGCGGCATCGCACCCAGGCGTTGGAGGAGGAGTTGATGGAGCGGAAGAAGGCCGAGGCCCGGGCTGAGGCGGCCAGCAAGGCCAAGAGTGAATTCCTCGCCAACATGAGCCACGAACTTCGAACCCCGATCCATGGGGTCATCGGAATGACTTCCCTTCTGCTGGACGGTCGGTTGGATCCGGTGCAGCGGGAGTTCGCCAACACTGCCCGCCAGTCCGCCGAATCCCTGCTTTCGATCATCGGTGACATCCTGGACTTCTCGAAGATCGAGGCCGGACACCTCAACCTG
>CAZDYB010000108.1:0-8306 GCA_964509045.1 uncultured Akkermansia sp. | reverse complement strand
CCACCTTGATCTGGCGGATCCGCGACACCGGCATCGGGATTGCTCCGGAAGCGATGGAGCGGCTGTTCACGGCGTTCGAGCAGGCGGACACTTCCGTCACCCGGCGTTTTGGAGGCACCGGCCTTGGGTTGACCATCAGTCGATGTCTCGCCGATGCCATGGGGGGATCCCTCCGATGCGAGAGTGACTTGGGGAAGGGTTCGGTCTTCACGCTTGCGGTGCCTGTGGTGGTGGAAGCGGGACCGGTGCCTCCCCCTGACCTGTCTGCGCGCCCGGTTCGGGTGGCCTTGATCTCCGCCGTGCCTCTTGCCCGGATTCGACTGGATCGGATGCTGGCTGGGTTCCGGCTTCCGCCCGCCGTGTTTCATGCTTCCATCGATGAGGCGCTGGCCGGTGGGATTTCCGGGGCGGAAACAGTGGATTGCCTGATTGTCGACCGGGGCGGGCCGGATCGAGATGCCTCTTTGTCGAAGGTGGGAATGATCCGTTCGCAACCCCGTTTTGCCCAGACGCGGATCCTGCTCCTGGTACCCCGGTCTTTTCCTCCCAGTGCCGCCGAGATCGCGTCCCATCGGATTGACGGGTGGATCGCGAAGCCATTGTTGGGCGATTCGCTCCTGCCGTGGCTCCGGCCCGGGGCGGCATCGTCGGCCCGGACATCAATGGTCGACGAAGGCCGGGCGGGGATTTACCCGGCAGGAGATCCGGGAAGCGGATCGGAAGAGGCAGAGTTCGATGGGGACCGGAAGGTGCTGATTGTCGAGGACAACTCCATCAACCGCCGGTTGGCGATCCTGATGTTGCGCCGCTTCGGGATTGAAGCCAGGTCGGCTTCCAACGGACTTGAGGCATTGGACCTGATCCGGAGCGAGTCAATGGACGTCATCCTGATGGATTGTCAGATGCCTGATCTGGATGGGTACGGGGCTACCCGGAGGATCCGGGCAGAGCCGGCGAAGTATGGGCGGCCGTACATCATCGCGATCACGGCCCATGCGCAGAGTGGGGACGAGGCGATGTGTCTGGATGCGGGAATGGACGATTATCTGCCGAAGCCGGTTCGCATGGAGTCGCTGAGGAAGGCCTTGGAACGGGCACCGGGAATGCGTCGACATCGGGATGGTCATGGGGACGGGCGTGGATAGGCTGTGGGCGCCATGGGTCGCAAGGTGAGTTCGCAGTGGGAGTTTCCCGGGGAATTGTTCAAGCCTGCCAAGCCGGTGAGGGACGTCGTGTCGGTGGGCGATTTTACCCGGCGCATCCGGGATCTTCTGGAGGGGCAGTTTGGAAGCGTATGGGTGCGGGGCGAGGTTTCGAACTTCCGGATGCAGACATCAGGTCATGCCTATTTTGTCCTGAAGGATGCGGCGGCATCGGTGAGTTGCGTGTTGTTTCGAGGCCAGACGGGGGTGGTGAGGGGGTTGTTGCGGGATGGAGCGAGCGTGGTGATCGGGGGGCAGGTGACCGTGTATGAGCCTCGGGGTCAGTATCAGTTGCGGGTCACCCAGGTGGAGGCAGAGGGAATCGGCGCGCTTCAGGCAGCGTTCGAGGAGTTGAAGAAGAAGCTGGCGGCAGAGGGGTTGTTTGAGACGGCTCGCAAGCGTCCGATACCCGCTTATCCGCGGGGGGTGGGGATTGTGACGTCGGCGACGGGTGCGGCGTTGCGGGACGTCCTGCATGTGATCGGGCGACGGCATGCCGGCTTGGAGATCTTCCTGGCACCGGCCCGGGTGCAGGGATTGGGTGCGGCATCGGAGGTGGCGGCGGGTGTGGCGATGTTGAACGGGTATGCGGAGCAGGGCGCGCCGATGGATGTGATCCTGGTGACCCGGGGCGGGGGTAGCCTGGAGGATCTCTGGGCATTCAATGAAGAGGTGCTGGCGCGGGCGATTGTGGCGTCGCGTCTGCCGGTCATCTCGGCGGTGGGTCACGAGATCGACTTCACCATCTCGGACTTTGCGGCGGACCTGCGTGCTGCGACACCGAGTGCGGCGGCGGAGTTGGTCACCGCTGGCTTTGTGGAGTGTCGATCCTGGTTGGAGGAGGTGGCCATCCGATTGCCGCGACTGATGGCGGGTCGGATGCAGTCCCACGCCGAGGCGTTGGAGGAATTGCGACGGCGCCTTGGCCGGGTGCATCCGCGAAGACGTCTCGAGGATCGAGCGCAGCGCCTGGACGAGGCACAGGTCGGGTTGCGGATTGGTCTGGCGCGGGCATTGAAGGATCGGCAGCGGCAGATCCGGACGGCAGGGCACCGCCTTCATGCGGCACGACCGGCGGCGCGACTGATCCGGGAGAAACGGCGCATGGAGGACCTGCGACGTCGATTGATGGCGGCGATGCGGCTCAAGCTGGAGCAGCGCCGCGACCGCCTGGAGGCCCATGCGGGGAGGCTTCGTTTGCTGTCGCCGGTGGCAGTGCTGGATCGGGGCTATTCGATCACGCTGGATGCGGCGACGGGACGGGTCATCCGGGACGTGGCCGAAGTCGGGGAGGGGACACGACTGCGGACGCGGTTGGGGAAGGGGCAGGTGGAGAGCGTCGTGGACGGCGTGGGTATGGGTCCTGCCTTTCCCCATCCTGGAGACGGATCAGGCCATGGGGGATCGTGAGGCGGGCCGTTGTTGGGAAAAATCCCCGAGCGAGGCGCAACCCAGTCCACCGGAACCGAACCGCGAGGGTTTCCAGTTCGGAACCGGATCCGCGAGAACCGCGACGCTGATCGGGAAGGGGCCCGGTCAGGCGATGAGGTCGGTGATGGCCTTGCCCGCGATGCCGGTGAGGCGGGCGTCGAGTCCCTGGAATTTCACGGAGAGCCGGGTGTGCTCGATGCCCAGGAGACGGAGCATGGTGGCGTGGAGATCGTGGACATCGATTGGATTCTCCACGGCGGAATAACCGAGTTCATCCGTGGCGCCATAAACGATGCCGGGACGGACACCTCCGCCGGCCATCCAGATGGAGAAACCGGCATTGTGATGGTCGCGTCCGTCGCCGCCCTGGCTCATGGGGGTGCGCCCGAATTCGCCGGCCCAGACGATGAGGGTGTCCTTGAGCATGTCGCGTCGTTCGAGGTCGGTGATGAGGGCCATGCAGGCGCGGTCGATTTCCTGGGCCTTGAACTCGACACCCTGTTTGACGCCGCCGTGATGGTCCCAGTCCTTGTGATAGAGCTGGATGAAACGGACGCCCCGCTCGGCGAGGCGCCGGGCGAGGAGACAATTGGCGGCGAAGGAACCGTCACCGGGTTGGCAACCGTAGAGGTCGAGGACGGATTGGCCTTCGCGGGAGACATCCATGAGCTCGGGCACGCTGGCCTGCATGAGGAAGGCCATCTCGTATTGGGCGATGCGCGTGGCAATCTCGGGGTCATCGACGATGGCGTCGTGCCGGCTGTTGAGTTGGTTGACGGCCTGGACGACGCGCTGCTGGCGGTCGCGGGTAACGCCTGGAGGGTTGCCGAGGTAAAGGACGGGATCTCCCTTGCCGCGCAAATGGACGCCCTGGAATCGGCTTGGGAGGATGCCGGCGGCCCATTGGCGGGCGGCGATGGGCTGGTTCTGGCCGCCGCGACCGAGGGAGGTGAGGACGACGAAGCCGGGAAGGTCCGCGGCCTCGGAACCGAGCCCGTAGGTGAGCCAGGAACCCATGGAAGGACGACCGGCGATCTGGGAGCCGGTGTTCATGAACATATGGGCTGGATCATGATTGATGGCCTCGGTGGTCATGGAACGGACCAGGCAGATGCGGTCGAGCACAGACCCGATGTGAGGGAACAGTTCGCAGATCTCGGTCTCGGCCTTGCCGAATCGCCTGAAGGGAAAGCGAGGGCCGTAACAGACCAGTTTCTGGCCCTGGAGCTGGGCGATCTGCTTTCCGCGCGTGAACGATTCCGGCATGGGTTGGCCATGCATCTCCCCGAGTTTCGGCTTGGGATCGAAGGTCTCCAGATGGGATGGGCCACCGGCCATGGTGAGCCAGATGACGCGTTTGGCCCGGACGGGAAAATGGGGGGTGGTGACGACGCCGGGCCAGCGGTCGGCGGTGGCGGCGGTGAGGAGGCCGGGCTTGAGCAGGGAAGCGAGGGCGAGGGCACCGATTCCCTGGGAAGTGCGCCCGAGAAAGGTCCGGCGGGTCTGTTGTTGCCGGTGAAACTGGCGGAATTCGTCGGCGGGATTCATGAGCGGGTGATGGTCTCGTGGAGATTGAGGAGCGCGCGGGCGATGTCGGTCCAGGCGGCGAGTTCGGAGGGATCGATATCGTCCGGAGCCGGATAAAGGCCGGCCTTGAGGTAGGCGCGGGCGGCGTCGGGATCGCGGCGGTAGTCGTCGAGTTGTTGCTGGAGGAGTTGGGTCAGCGTGGCGATTTCGTCCGGGGTGGGGTTGCGGGCCAGGGCCTGGTTCCAGGCCCACTGGATGCGGCTGGTGATGGGGTCGGGTCCGGGGTTGGAGGTATGGCGGAGGATGCGGACGGCGAAGGCGCGGGCGGCTTCGACGTAGCTGGGATCGTTGAGGAGAACGAGGGCCTGCTGGGGGATGTTGGAGCGGGAACGTTCAGCAGTGCATTCCTCACGGGCCGGGGCATCGAAGGCCAGCATGCTGGGGTGGGTATAGGACCGTTGCCACCAGGTGTAGAGACCGCGCCGGTACTGATTGGAGTCGGTGCTGGACTGGTAGGTGCGGGCGGGGAAGTTGAGGTTCTCCCAATAGCCTTCGGGCTGGTAGGGGTGGGCACTGGGGCCGCCCACGACGGGGACAAGCAGCCCGGAGATCGACAGGGCGGTGTCGCGGACGAGTTCGGCCTCGATGCGCCAGCGGCTTTGCCGGGCGAGATCCCGGTTGTCCGGATCGATGGCCAGGCGTTCGCGGGATGCGGTCGAGACCTGGCGATAGGTCTTGCTGAGGACCAGGGTCCGGACCATGTGCCGCATGTCCCAGCCGCTGTCGCGGAATTCGCAGGCGAGCCAGTCGAGGAGTTCAGGATTCACCGGAGGTTCGCCCTGGGCGCCAAGATCGTCGGGCACCTTGGAGAGTCCGATGCCGAAGAACTGGCGCCACAAGCGGTTCATGACGACCCGTGCCGTGAGGGGGTTGTCCTTTGAAACGATCCACTCCGCGAGGTCGAGGCGGTTGAGCCGGCGACCGGGTGAGGGACGGTTGCCGGCCAGGAATGCGGGCAGGGCGGGTTCAACGGGATCGCCGGTTTCGATGAGCCAATTGCCGCGGGGCAGGATGCGGACGGTGCGGGGTTCTCCGGCGACGGTGATGAGACAGCGGGGCAGGGCGCCTTCGTAGTCGGCCAGTTCCTTGCGGGCGACGGCGAGAAGGGATCTCTGGGAGGCGAGAGCCGGGGTGATCTTTCGGAACTCGGCGGTCAACCGGTCGCGATCACTGTCGTTCCGATCTGCGGCTGACTTCCGGAGGATGGCGGCGAGCTCGGCCCCGGGGGGCAGGACCACGGGAAAGGCGAGCGCGTCGGGATGATCGGATGCCGAGATGCGGAAGCGGCCGACGGTGTGGTGCCCATTCCCATGGGCCTGGTGCAGTTCCACGACCAGACGGTCGGTGGCGTTCAGTGTCAGGGGTTTTTCGAGGGCCAGCAGGAGTTGCTGGGGTTTTCCAATGTGCGGAAGGATGGCCCACCCGGGCGATGCGCCCCTGGCATCGGCGTCGATGGCTGACGCGGCGGTCCAGGCACCGTAGGGATTGTTGTCCGCGAGGATGGTCTGTTCGTGGGTGGCCTGGGCGAACCGGAAGCGGAGGGGGATGGGTTCGGCCTCGTCGCGTTCCACCCGGGCGATCACTTCGGTCAGGACGAAGTTTCCGTTGGCGGCTCGACCTGGTCCCTTTGAAGGCAGCGAATCATCGGGCAACACCTCGATCCTGAGCCCGGTGAAGGTGGGCGGTGAATTGGTGAAACGGACGCGGTAGACGTCGGTGTCCGGGGTCTTGCCGGAGGCGAGGATGGAGCGGTCTTCGCGGATCTTGAGCGTTGCGCCGCCGGTGGATTCGGCGGTGTGTGGGAGCAGCGGGGTCCAGCGCGCATCGGCGGTGAGCGCCTGCTGCTGTTGGGACTCCCACGTGGCTTGTTCATCGGCGAGTTCGGGATGCGGACCGTTGAAGAGGGCTTCGAGGGCGACAACCAGTTCGCGGCGTCGATGCAACTCGCCCGCCTGGGCGGCGTCCGGCACCAGCATCCCGTCTTCGCGCCTTCCAATGATCGTTTCGCGCACGTCGGCGAAGAAGGCGCCCATGGCGTAGAAGTCCCGGGCAGTGATGGGGTCGAACTTGTGATCGTGGCACTGGGCGCACCCGATGGTCTGGCCAAGCCAGACGGAACCCACGGCCCGGACCCGGTCGGTCAGGTATCGCGACTCGTAATCCCTGGGTTGGGCTCCACCCTCTTCGGTGGTGAGCAGGAGACGGTTGAATGCGGAGCCGACCTTCTGTTCCAGGCCCGCGCCGGGCAGGAGATCTCCCGCCAATTGTTCCCGGGTGAACACGTCGAAGGGCTTGTTCCGGTTGAACGCCTGGATGACGTAATCGCGGTAAGGCCAGATGTTCCGGGGATTGTCCGAGTGATAACCAATGGTGTCGGCGAAGCGGACGACATCGAGCCAGCCAATCGCCATCCGCTCGCCGAAGTGCGGCGACGAAAGGAGTTGATCCACGAGGCGTTCATAGGCGCCGGGAGCCGTGTCGCGCTCGAATCGCTCCACGTCTTCGGGTCGGGCCGGAAGACCAATCAGGTCCAGGTGCAGGCGCCGGGCCAGGGTGCGTCGATCCGCTTCGGGCGAGGGTTGGAGTCCCAGATCCGCCAGTCGTCCGGCCACGAGATGGTCAATGGCCCCAGGCCCGGAAGGAACCGCAGGACGAACCGGCGGCTGATATGACCAATGTCCCTGATACTCGGCTCCGTCCCGGATCCAGGCTTCGAGCAGATCGCGCTGGGCCGGAGTCAGGACCTTGTGGGATTCCGGCGGAGGCATGAGGTCATCGGGATCCGCGGTGCGGATGCGACGGACGAGTTCGCTCTCGGCAGGCTTGCCCGGGACGATGGCGGGGAGTTCGGATTTGGCGGGTCTGAGCGCGCTTTCCCGCAGGTCGAGGCGCAGGCCTCCCTTGATCTTCTGGGTGTCCGGACCGTGACAGGCGAAGCAGTTGTCCGAGAGGATGGGCCGGATGTCCCGGTTGAAATCCGGTCGCCCAACAGCGCGGGCCGGGCAGGCCAGGAAGGTGAGTGCGACGGCAAGGGCCGCCCATGGGCGGGTGCAGGCTTGGAGCAGTGAAGTCATCGCGGTCCGTGAATGGCTTCAGGATGCCATCGGACCGGTGGCCGTGGAAGGGGCGAGTCAGCTTTTGACAGGGGAATGGCCGAGGATCCGGGCCGGAAGGAACAACAGGGTCTTCAAGAATGCGAGCAGTGCGCCGACGGTGATCCCGACCAGTCGGAACGGAATGGAAAGCAGCCAGAGGATCGGCCAGGCGAGAAGAATCAGCAGGGCCAGCGGCCAGCACAGCACCAGCAACAGCGTCCAGAGGATCAAGGTAAGCAGGAATTTCATGGGCAAGGCGCCTGGCACAACCGTTGTGCCGGGCATGTTGGCGACGACACACGGATCCGTGTGAAGTTGCAGTGGGAATCCACGAAGGAACCAGGGAGGCAAAACGCTGATTGCATTCCATGCATTACTAAACGATCATAAACGCACGGGATTGATCAATGAGCCATTGCATCATGAAAACTTCCAGATTCCTTCAGGTGTTCGCGGTCGCAACGGTGGGTTGGTTTGGGTCCAACGTCCTTCTTGCCCAAGGCATGCCGCCGGAGGCCCGCAAGAACATTCACCTGCTCTTCAACCAACATGCCAAGGTCACCCGCACCGTGACGCTGACTCCGCAGGGTTACATCGCTGTGACCGAGTCCACCGATCCGCAGGTGTCGGCCGCTCTTCGCGAGCATGTGGGTCAGATGGAGGCCCGGATGAAAAGCGGGAGGATGGTCCGTCGGCACGACCCCGCGTTTGTCGAGTTCGCCCGGCATTACGACGACATGACCCATGTCATTGAGGCGACCGGGACTGGATTGAAGGTCACGGTGACCGGGAAGACTCCGGAGGCGATCCGGGTGGCTCAGAATCATGCCAGTGTGGTGACGGATTTCGCGACCCATGGATGGGAGGGGCACGACCGGGATCATCCGGCCGTCCTGAGGGAAACGCGCAAGACCGGTGCTTCGGCGGACACTTCGACGGAGACGAAGGCTTCAGGGTCGGGGTCCAGGCCGGCATCGGCATGTTGTGCGAG
>CAZDYB010000107.1:0-10918 GCA_964509045.1 uncultured Akkermansia sp. | reverse complement strand
ATGGCGGTGTTCTGCGCCTGGGCTCCGCCAAGGACGAGGATCGACAACCAGGTTGCCAGGGAGGTGGATTTCACGGGGATATTCCTTAGGAGGAGGGTCGAATGGTCGCGGGCGGACGGGAGGCGGGGAGGGAGTTGGTAACGGCCTTCCGGGCCGGAGCAGCAAGTGTCTTCTTCTGAACGCTGGCTACCAAAGTCAACGTGGCTTGAAGCCGGGTCTGGGTCGGATCCAACCGCAGGTTGGAAACATCCCGGACCCGCACCATGGAATCGCCGGCACCCAACCGATAGAGGAAGTTCACCAGCTCATTTTCGCCGGAGACCAGGTCCACGGTGACCTGGAGATCATCAAAAAACTGGTTGGTCTGGTTGTTGCCAAACCGCGCTGAAACCGTCGAGGGCACCACCCGGTTCAACTGCACGCCGGCGACCGAGGCCTCACTGTTGATGATCTGCTGGAGTCGATTCGCGGCATCGTCACCGGCCACCTGGGCTCCCCGGGTCTGCAGGTCCTTCAACCGGGCAACATAGGAATTGGTCTTGATGGTTTCAGCCCGATACCGCTTCTCCACCCGTCCCACCTCGTCGAGCTCGTTTACCACCTTGGTATGCTCCCCGACATACGGCCAGATCAGCCAGTAATTCAGCAGCAACGCCATCACCACGATGCCGACCAGAACCATTCGGCGTTCCTGGGGCTGGAGGTTCAACCGATCGAACCAGTCATTCATCGGGCATCCAATCGGTTGAGTTCCGCCTCGAAATTCCAGGTTGCCACCGAACCTCGCAGAGTCACCTGCGCCGGCTTCACCGTTCCAAACAGCGCCTGGTCCCGGGCCTGCACCCCCAGCAGATCCGAGTTGTACTTCGTCACATCCTCCCGCTGGGCAGGATCCACCGTGCCATCCAGTCTCAATGTCTTGCCCCGGATGAAGTTCAGGGAGTTCAGGGTCATGGAGGGCGGCAACTTCTCCACTGCCGCCTTCCAGCAATCCAGGGCCGCGAAACGCAGGTTCACCTGCTCTTCCATGATCTGCACCTGGTCCTTCAACCGAAGCGCATTCGTATAGTGGGGCGCCAGACCCTTCAGGTTCACCCGGCGGTCATCCAACTCCCCCTTCCAGTAGGTGTGCCAGGCCAGAAACCCCACCATCCCCACCAGATAGATCATCCCGATCGTCCCAAGTCCCCGGACCCATAGCCGGTCCACAAATGCCTGACGGTTCCGATCCAGCACTTCAGCCGGCACCAACGTCAGCCCACGTCCCGACAACCCCACCCGGGCAGAATCCGCCGCCGTCTGTCCGACATCGCGCGGTTCCCGGCATTCCACCACCTGCCCGCTCCACACTTCCAACGGTCCACTCAATGCCGTGGCCAACCCGGACGATGCCACCAACCGGATCTTCGGCAGGTCCGTGAGCCATCCGTCCAATTCCGCCGCCCAGGCCATGCGCGTCAGCGCCGTCACCAAGGCTTCCCCCGCCCCCTCTCCCGTGGGGACCCTGAGGGCATCGACCTGACGCCAGCGCCCCCCCAACCGCCAGACCACCGCCATCAGTCCCGGAGCCTTCTCCGGATCTTCCAGCAGCCAAAGTCCATCTTCCCGGACGATCGCCGCCAATTCCCGCGCCAATCCCACATCCAATCGTCCCGCCGTATATCCCCGCGCCGCCAACCCCGCCAACCGCTCGTCCACCCGGTTCCTGGAGACAATCACCAACAACACGCTCGACACGCCAGGCTCGGCCTCAGCCACAATCTCCGCACCGCACACGACTTGGGCAGGCGGGAGCGGCGAGAGCTTTTCCAGCAGCAGTTCCGCCATGGATGCCACCTCTGCCGGATCCGTCGATGGCAATTCCGTCAGCTTCAAATAGACATCCGCACCCGGCATCCACGCGAGATCCAGACGCGGGCTCAACAACAGCTGCCAATCCCGGCCAGCCACCTTCGCAGGAACCGATCCACCCGCTGGCACCGCGTGCACCTGACGTGCCTTCACTCCGGCGCCAGCCGGGTCAAAGGCCAGCACCCGATCCCCATCCGGACTGGTTACCAGGACCAGGCAGGACTTCTCCGGTTTGGCTCGTCGACTCACTTGCCGCTCCCCTTCTCGTCGCCCAACAACCCCTTCACATGCTCCTCGGTCTGGGTCACCCGCAGGACCTCCTCAATCGTCGTGATTCCCATCCTCACCTTGCGCCATCCATCTTCCCGCAGTGTGCGCATTCCCTGATCCCTCGACGCCTGCGCAATGGTGGTCGCCGGAGCCCGGTTCATGACCAACGGGCGGATGCTCTCCGACATGACCAGAAGTTCATGGATGCCAGTCCGACCCTGATACCCCAACTGTCGACACTCTTCGCAGCCCACCCCCTTCATGAAGGTCGTGGAATCAATCTCCCCCTCCGGGAATCCTATCTTGACCAGGTACTCCCGGTCCACCCGCTGCTGGGCCGTGCAATGGGGACAGATGGTCCGAACCAGACGCTGGGCCATGACCGCCTCCACCGACGACGCGACCAGGAAGGGCTCAATACCCATGTCGATCAAACGGGTGAAGGCGCTCGGTGCATCATTGGTGTGAAGGGTACTGAAGACCAGGTGACCCGTCAGCGAAGCCCGGATCGCAATCTCCGCCGTCTCCAGATCCCGGATCTCACCCACCATCACCACGTTCGGATCCTGCCGGAGGATGTGTCTCAACCCCACCGCGAAGGTCAGCCCGATGTCCGCCCGAACCGGGATCTGGTTGATCCCCTTCAACTCGTATTCCACCGGTTCCTCAATGGTGATGATCCGCTTGGTCACCGAGTTGATCGTCGAAAGGAACGCGTACAATGAAGTCGACTTGCCCGAACCTGTCGGCCCCGTCACCAGGAAGATGCCGTGGGGCTTCACGATGATGTCCCGGATCTGATCCTCTTCCGCAGCGCCGAATCCCAGTCGATCCAGCCCGAAGAATATCTTCCCGCGGGTCAACAACCGCAACGAGACCGATTCACCCCACACCGTCGGCACCGTCGACACCCGGATGTCGATCTCTTCACCCTTGATCCGGACATTGATGCGTCCGTCCTGGGGAAGCCGCTTCTCCGCAATGTTCATCCCGCTCATCACCTTGATCCGGGAGATCAGAGCCGCTTGGTAACGCTTGATCTGCGGGGGCAAGGGAGTCTGGTGCAGGATGCCATCGATCCGGTACCGGATCCGCAGCTCGTCCTCGGACGGTTCAAAATGGATGTCCGTCGCCCGGTCCTTGAACGCCTCCCAGATCACCTGGTTGACGAACTTGATCACCGACGCCTCCTGGTCGTCCCCGGTGATCTCGCGATTGTCCACGAGTTCGATCTCGAAGGCGTCGTCCTCCGCCATCTCGTCCAGCGTCTCCGCCCCGACGCCGTAATACCGTTTCAATGTCTTCTCGATCTCATTCCGGGTCGCCAGGGCGAACTCCACCGGTCCCCGCGCTTCAAACTGGACCGCTCCGAGCATCGCCGCGTCGAATGGATCGCTCACCACAACCCGCAACACCCCGTTCTCGTCGGACACCGGCAGCGCCATGTATTGGAACGCCACCTTCGTGGAAACGCGCTTGCGGACCTCATTCCCCAGGGTCAACCCCTTCAGCTCCACGTAGGGCCATCCCAAGGTCGCAGCCAGCCTTTGCAGGAACACCTCCTCGCTCAATCCCGCTTCCCTCGCGAAGAAACCCAACCGGGGCTCGGTCCCGCCATTGTCGGCCGCCGCTCGCCAGGCAACGGACCAGGAATCCACCTGTTGGGGTGTCGCAAGGGTTGCGCGTTCAAAAACCGATTTGAGCGAGGTAAAAGCCATCTTGGATCCAGCAGGCCCACTTCAACGTTGCCATACCGGGAAAGTTGCGACGGGAGTGAATGTTTTCCCGCCATCCAAGCCAAGGCCAAACCCCGCAATCCAATCAGTCCCGATCATTTCACCCTTTTGAATCGCACCATCAGGTCTTCCACAAGAACCGTCGCCCCCAGGTCCCTAGCCGCAGCACGCCTCCACCTTCGCCAGGACACTCTTGAAGGGCATCGCCGCAAGTCGCCCGAACTCGGAACGGCGGCTCAGCCTGGCCCGGCTTGTTGCGGGACTGGCCAGACCACATAGAAAGCGGGTCAACTGGCGCGGTGTGGACAACGATGGAATCCGCTCGGACGCCAAGGCACGGATGTCCTGCTCGGCGGCAGCGGAAAGAAACGCAACGGGCGTGGCGGGCAGTTCAATCCTTTCAGCAGGCTGGCCGGTACGACAGAAGTGGCAGTGTCCGCAGTTCTCGTCGCCCAGACTTTCGCCAAAGTACCCCAGCAGGCGTCGGGTGATGCACCCGGGATGGCTGGCGAAGTCGAGTATCTGCGCGAGTCGCCGGGAATCGCGCTCCTCCCGCTCCGCAAAGAGTCCGGTCAGACGGGCGGCGACCGTGGCCGGATCATGGCGGGAGGCCTCTCCCGTGAGTCGGTATCCATGACGCAATCCCGAGGGTTTCTGGGTGATGGCGCCGGTTTCCTCCAGCCAGGTCAGCGCCTTCACGATCCGTTCGCGCGGCTCGCCAATCCTTCGGGCGGCCGCCTCGATCTCGACCGTCAGATACTTCGGTCCACGGCGTCCGGCACCGAACAAGTTCGTCAGAAACCGTCTCCGCTCCTCATTCAGCGCGGCAAGGATCCCGGCTTCGTCCTTCAAAAACTGGATCTGGACACTTTCGTAAAACGTACGGGTGGGACGCAGCAACCCATCCAGTTCGAGATAGGTGATGACCGTCTCGACGACGAGCGGACGGATGTCCGTCTCCTGACTCAGATCGTAACGACTCACGTCGAACTCCTCCCCCGCCCCCAGCATTCTTCCCACCAACACCTCCAATGCCTCGGGCGTCGGCGTGTCGCCCAGTGTGAAATTCTCCAGCGGAATGGCATCGTCCGCACACGCCAGCAACTCGCAGAGGGCCGGCCGACCATCGCGACCCGCCCGCCCGATTTCCTGCTGATAGTTTTCCAGGGTCTTCGGAAGATTGAAGTGGATCACGCTTCGGATGTCCGCCTTGTCGATGCCCATGCCGAACGCAATCGTCGCCACGATGATCCCGCAACCACCGCTCATGAACGCCTCCTGTGCCGCGTCGCGCTCCTCGGAACTCATACCCGCGTGATACGCCCGGGCCAAAAGCCCCGACCGGGAAAGGTGTGCTGCCACTTCTTCGGCCGTCTTCTGGAAGGTCACATACACCACCGCAGGACGGACCTTTCCATTGCCAAGACGCCGCGTCAGCACTTCCAGTCGGTCGCCGGATGCACACGGCGTCACCCGCAGGTGGAGGTTCTGCCGTCGAAACGACGTCTGCACGTGCCGCTCCGGCGCGATCCCGAAGGCCTTGCAGATGTCTCGGGCCACCTCGGGCGTCGCGGTGGCCGTCAACGCCAGGACTGGCTTCAACCCCAGTTCCTCGGCCACCCGCGCCAGCCTCAGGTATTCGGGACGGAAATTGTGTCCCCACTCCGAGATGCAATGCGCCTCGTCGATCGCCAACAACGAGATCCTTGCCCGCCGTAACCGATCCAGGAACGCCTCCCCGGACAGACGTTCCGGCGCGACATACAGCAGCTTCAAACGTCCCTCCCGCAGATCCGCGTAGACCCGCTGCGTCTCCTCCGCCGTCAGACTGGAATCCAACCGTGCCGCCGCGATCCCTCGCGCCCGCAGGGCATCCACCTGATCCTTCATCAATGCAATCAGCGGAGATATCACCAGCGCCGTCCCCTCGCGCAACACGGCCGGAAGCTGATAACAGAGGGACTTCCCCGCACCGGTCGGAAAAAGTGCCAGTGCCGATTCCCCCCGAAGCAACGCCTGAATCACTTCCTCCTGTCCGGGACGAAAGCTGCTGTGGCCAAAATGGGTTTGGAGGGCCTGTACCAGTTCCATGGTGTTCCTCGTAGCTTCCAGACCAGACACCGGCAAGGAAGCAACCCGGCGCGACCCGCCTTCCATCTCCCAAACCATCAGGCGGGTCCCGATTCCACCATGCAGGGCGCCAGCACAGCGTCGGTCATTCCGTGGATGATCTTCTTGTCCGCTGGACAGACTGTTGCCAGGACACCACCCAGAACCGGCCGCGCGGCATCGCCGTCCCCGGAAACGAAGTAATAGGGACACAAGCGCGCCCGACCATTCATCGGTTCGATCCGACCGTTCTCATCCAGCCAAGACGTGGGCAGGGTCCGGGGCTTGTGATACCGCTGGAGGACATGCGGCGACCGCCCCCAGGCGGACAGCGCTGCATCCACCGCCACGCTCCAGTCCGCTGCGCTCAGGTCCGAACCCAGATGCACCCCGCGGGCACCCCATGCGTTCGGGGAATAACCGGAGACCTTCACAATCAGGTCCCGCTCCCGTTGCGACATCGCCTTCAACTGTTGCCAATCCGTCAGGTCCAAACGTGGATACGCCGCATGCGGTGGAAGCGGCGTCGGATCCAGGATCCACGTGTAGGGAACCACCTTCTGCAATCGTTCGAGGAACCCCTCACCCAGTTCGTTCCGCCAAAACGGACGCAGGTTCCGGTTCCACACCAGCCCGAACAAAAGCTTCTCCTCAAAAAGGGGCTTCGGAGCCGGCGTCAGTCGGATCCGCCCTTCCGCAGCCGCATCAAACCAACTCCGTGCCCCCTTCACGTTGTCCAGGTCGAACAACTCGAAAAACCGGTACACCGCTTCGCCGTCCGGCACCTCGCTGAATTCCTGCCCAACCACCCGGAATCGCTCACCGGCCAGACCCGCCAGATACTCCATCTCCGGGCGGTAAGAACCCGACTCCTCGGACACCACGATGTTGACCCGGACCGACTCGCGGAAAATCGATGCAAATCCACGGACCATGCCATCGGGACCGCCCAACACCGGATCTCCGAGCGCCGCGTAGGTTCCGTTGAGCCATTGGGTCAGACCGATCCCACCCGGCACGGAATCCAGTTCGGAGAGGACAAACCCATCCTCGGTCAGCAGGACGTCCGGGCGGATGACCCTGGGCAACTCGTTGCGAAAACCCCGGTGCCGCTGCCAGGCGATCAATTCGGGCGGTTTGCCCTGGTCCAACAACTCCGCAACCCAGGACGGCATCTTCCCTTCGACGCTGCGCCGATAGAGCAGGTCGACCGCACGATAGAACCGATGCAAGACCCGTCCCAGGAAGACCAATTCATCAACCAGCCCAGCCGATAGCGTCACCGGGCGGGGCGCAACGCGCCAGGCCTGGCCAGCAAACAAACCGCTCGACGGCATCGCTCTCCGGACTGCCATCGCCCTCTCCACTTCCGTCATGGCCAAAGACCCTATCCGGGCGCCCCAATCTTGCACAGATGAGGATGATCCGCCCTGTGATCCACCTACCGGACCCAATCCGGGTCCATCCCCCGCCCGCGTCAGTTCTCCGCCAATTCAATCAGGCCTTCAAGCGCCGGCAACGGCGTCCAGGCTTGCCCCCGTCGGATGACCAACCGCGCGCAGGGATGTTCCCGCCATTCATTCTCGTCCACCGACAACAACCGGAACGATTCCTTGCCGGGCATCTCCCGGGCGCTCCGGGCCGCCATCCAGATCGGTGCTCCGTTGTAGCTCAGTGCCACCTCCCAACCCGCCACCCCTTCCCTTTCAGCAACAACATTCCGTCGGATCAATCCAGGGAACCGTTTGGCCCACCCAAACTTCGGATTCCTCACCCAGACTCTCAGGGTCTCCGGCTGGGAAGCCAGGTGTCGGGCCAGGGAGAAGTTCGTTCCCAGTCGATGCTGCGCCCACAACACCGCCGCCGGATCGATCCCGACCAGGTTGCGTCCGTTGAACTCTCCATGGTCGTTGCGCATCCCCGGCTGGTTCCGGGTGTGCCAGGCACCGAAATGTTGCCCCACCCGAAAGCACATCTCGAAGTGCAGATGCGCACGGTCCCGGGAGATCCGTTGCCCCGTATTCGATGTGCGACCCATCGTTCCAATCCGTTGCCCGCCCCGGACCTTCTGCCCCACCTTCAACCCTGGGCTGGCAGAAGCGAGGTGGGCGTAGAGGGTGTGGATCTCCACCCGTTCAATCTCGTGCCGCACCACGATGTAGTTCCCATAGTTCGACAGGAAGGGCTTGAGGTTGACGTAGACCACGGTGCCGTCTGCGGAAGCCAGCACCGAATCGGTAGGCTCGCCCCGCCGGTCCCGGTTCAACGCCCGGATGTCCAGGCCCTCATGCAACTGGCGTCCCTCGGAACGAACGCAACCGAATTGCCCGCTCGTCCAGGTCCGGCCCGCCGTACCGACGTAATACCGCTCACCCCCACCCGATTCAAACAGTGCCAGGTTGGCCGTCGGCAAACCAAACACTCCTGCCCCGCACGCCCGATGGCAAAGCACCACCGCCAGGGCAAACCCCACGCCCCAGGTCAGGAATCCCATCATTTGAGAAACATCTCCTCAGCCGTCTGACCCGACTGGTCCGTCTCGCGCGCCACCTTGGAGGCACTCTTGGCCTTCTCCTTTTCCTTCTTCGCCACCTCGGCCGCGGCCTTGTCCGGCTTTTTCTGGTTGCCCAGCTTGATCGCGACGTTGTTCAACCCACGCGCAATCCGCTCCAGCTCTTCCCGGCTCGCATCCGGCGAGAACACCAACAGCCCATCCTCGATCGGATTGTTGATCATCGGCGCACCAAGCCACCTTCCCTCCGTCCACTTGCTCCACACGGCAATCCGACGTCCCGGCTTCGACACTGTCCACATCTGCAACCTCAGTGAACCCTGGGTATTGAACTTCAGATACAGGATCGGACCTGCCATGCCATCCAGGACCCGTGCCTCCTCAAGATAGCCCTCATCCGCAAAGGCGTTCTTCTCAACGTTCAACGTCACCGAGGGCGGACTCCGCTTGACCTTGATCTTCCCGGTGTCCATTCCGGTCGTCTCCGTCTCCATGTGCAATCGCAGCGTGCTGGCCTGCTTGTCCGGCTTTTGGTCCCCTTCCGGCGCCTTCTCATCGGGACTCGTCGCACAACCCGCCGCCAACCCCACCCAGGCCATCAACCCGAAAAAGAGATTGAACGCGCTGGGTAGGACCCGCACTTTTGTCGCAGCCGAAAAGATCATTTCGTCAATACAAGAAGCTATGGGCCAGCAACACAACAAGACCGAAAAACGTCGTCGCCGCATCTCCTACTCCCGCCGCAAGCGCGCCTTGGCTCGCGAGGCACTCGCCCGCAAGAAGTCCTGAGCCAGGCAAACCACTCCAAAGGGAGTACCGACCTGGTCGGCAAAGGTTCCGTACGGTGGTGTTCCGTACGGTGATCTTCGGCCGTCCCACACGCCCCGCCTTCCCCGCGGGGCTTTTTCGTTCGAGGACCCGCCCACATCTTCACTCGAGTCCCGGCAGGGCCGTCGGCGACGCGGGCGTAAGTCTGGCTTCGCCGGGCAACTGCTGTTCCCGCAGCGTCTGCGTCAGGTAGGGAAGCAACTGCTTCTTGCGGCTTACCACGCCGGCCATCTTGAAAATACCCGGCTCTGTCTCCGGGTAGTGCACCTTTTGGCGGTAATTCCGGTCGCCAGCCAGCAACAACAGTGACGTCTGGCGAACCACATCGGTCACCAGCAAAGCCGAAAAGAAGTAGCGGTTGACGGCGCAATACTCGCTCAACGCCTCCACAACTTCCGCTTTCCGCTTCCAGAACTGGTCAAAACCCAACTCCTCGATCTGCGCCACCGAAAAGGTCCGCCCTCCCTCCGAGTATTCCTTGCAGTCCGCCGTAATGGCCTCCAGCGGCGACTTCGATGTCAGCACCGAACCCGAACTGAACAACTTGTCGATGAACTCCTTTCCATTCACACCCGCCAACTTTTCCAGTACCGCCAGCACCTCCGCATCCCGCTTGGTCGAGGTCGGCGACGTCAGGTTCAACGTGTCCGATACCAGGCCTGCCAGAAGACACCCCGCAATTCCCGCCGGCAATTCCACGCCCATCGTCAGGAACAGATCCGCAACGATCGTGCTCGTCGACCCCACAGGCTCGTTCCGGAAAAGGATCGGCTGCTGCGAACTGAAGGCACCCACACGATGATGATCGATGATCTCAAGGATCTCGACCTGGTCCGCCCCCTGCACTGCCTGTGAAAGCTCGTTGTGATCCACCAGGATCAATTGCCGCTCCACCTTCCGAAGGAAGTCGGACTTGGTGACAATGCCAATCACCCGGTCATCGTCGCCCACCACCGGAAACGCCTGAAACTGGGACGGCGCCGCCAGGCGTCGGGCCGATGTCAACAACTCCTCAGGGCGAAAGGCCAGGTAGTCTCCACGCAGCAGATGCTCCACCGCGATCGCCGACCGGCACAGCATCGCCGTGGTTGTCGTGTCGTGAGGCGAGAGCACCAGACTCACTTCCTGCTCCTGCGCCAATTGCCGGACCTGTTCGGACACCGGATACCCGCCGGTGATGATCACGCACCGCGCGCGGCCCGAGATCGCCGCCAACTGGATCTCCTCGCGATCTCCCACCACCACCAACAGCTTTTCGGGAGCGTAACTCGGAAGGCGCGATGCGAACGACGCCGGTTGCATGGCGCCAATCATCAAGACCAGATCCTCCTCCCGATCCGGCTCGAATGCGCAAAGCATCTTCCCCTGGAGGGTCCGGGTCAGGGACCGGACCGAAGCCACCACTCGACGGCTGTCCCAGATGCGGTTGTGGGACGGAAAGAAAAACTTGCTGGCCTTGAACACGGACAGCAGCCCAAGGCACCGCCGTTCATGGTCCAGCACCGGCAATACCCGGATGTTCTTCTCGTCCATCAACGCAAGCGCCTCCACCAGTGGCGTACGTGGCGGCACGGAAAAAACATTGGGCCGCATCACGTCCTGAACCTTGGGG
>CAZDYB010000106.1:0-10931 GCA_964509045.1 uncultured Akkermansia sp. | reverse complement strand
CGAAATTCCGGCACCTCGCTCCGGCACCTCGCCACCGCCACCGGACACCGCGGATGAAACGGACACCCCGACGGCGGTTGCAACGGCGACGGAACATCCCCTTGCAGGATCACCCGTTCACGGCGACGCACCCCGGGTTCCGGCACCGCCGACAACAGGGCCCGCGTATAGGGATGCAAGGGATCCCCACAAACCGCCCTCGCCGGTCCCAGCTCCATGATCCGACCCAGGTACATGACCGCCACGCGATGGCTCAGGTGTTCCACCACCGCCAGGTCATGGGCAATGAACAGGTAGGCCAGGCCCCGGGATTGCTGCAGGGATTGCAACAGGTTCACCACCTGCGCCTGCACCGACACATCCAGCGCGCTCACCGGCTCGTCACACACGATCAGCTTCGGTTCCACCGCCAGGGCGCGCGCAATCCCGATCCGCTGTCGTTGCCCCCCGCTGAACTCGTGCGGATACCGATCCGCCACCCCCGGATCCAACCCGACATCCTGGAGCAATCCCCCGATCCGCTCCCGACGGGCCACCTCATCCTGGATCAATCCGTGGATGTCGATGCCCTCGCCGATCGCCTGTCCCACCGTCCACCGGGGATCGAGGGATCCGTACGGGTCCTGAAAGATCATCTGCAGTCCGCGACGGGCGCGACGCAGCGCCGGACCGTCCAACCCTGCGAGGTCCTCGCCGTTGAATCGGATTGAACCCGCCGTCGGTGTTTCCAGCCGGACAATCGCGCGTCCCAGCGTGCTCTTGCCGCAGCCACTTTCGCCCACCAACCCCAGCGTCTCCCCTGCCGCCACCTCCAACCCGATTCCGTCCACGGCGCGGACCCACGCCCGGGGACGTCCCCGCCAATCCGGCCGGGCCGGGTAATGCACCTTCAACCCTTCCACCACCAACAGGCTCACGACTCCACCTCCACGGGATACGGACAACGCACCCAACTTTCCGGCGCGATCTCGCGCCAGGCCGGTCGATCCGTTGCGCAACCGGGTACCGATCGGCTGCAACGCGGATGAAACCGGCAACCGCCCGGCCAGTGACCCGGCGACGGAACCGAACCCGGAATGACCACCAGGCTTTCTCGGACATCCCCCAACCGCGGCACCGACCCCAGCAACGCCGCGGTATAAGGGTGTCGCGGCGCCTCCAACACGGCTGACACCGGCCCGCGCTCCACGACCTGGCCGGCGTACATCACCGAAACCCGGTCCGCGATTTCCCCCACCAACCCGAAGTTGTGCGTGATCAACAGCACCGCCATGCCCAGTTCGCGTTGCAGGGATCGGATCAGATCCAACACCTGGGCCTGGATGGTCACGTCCAATGCCGTGGTGGGTTCGTCCGCGATCAACAATCGCGGTTGGGCCGACAACGCCAGCGCCAGCATCACCCGCTGCTGCATTCCGCCCGACAACTCATGCGGATACTGCCTCGCCCGGATGTCCGGTGAAGGAATGCCCACCCGCTCCAACCACCGCCACACCACCGCGTCCGTGGCGTCTTCCGGCCGATGCAGCCGGAGCATCTCCAGGATCTGCGTCCCGATGCGCATCACCGGGTTCAACGCCGTCGAGGGTTCCTGGAACACATAACCCACCCCACGCCCGCGCAGTCGTCGCAACCCCGCCGGATCCAGCTCATGAACATCCTCCCCATCGAACCGCACCGTTCCCGCCACCCGCCGGGTCAGGGTGGCCGGCAACAATCGCGCCACGGACAATGCCGTCAGGGATTTGCCCGACCCGCTTTCACCCACCAACGCATGGACCTCGCCGGCGTCGATGGCGAGTTCCACCCGGTCCAGAACCCGCACCGGTGCACCCTGGGAAACCAGGTCCACACTCAACCCATCCACCTCCAGTAGGCTCATGAGATCAGCTCACCGACCAGACCGCGGCCCACGGGGCTTTGAGGTACGGAACTCACTCGACTCCTTCCATTGGGGCCAGCTCGCCCCCTCGGCCAGGGTCCATCCCACCTGCAACAACACCTCCAGGTCCTCCGCGGCCCCGCGCAGATCCCAACCCGGTTTCACCTCGTCCGAGACCTTGTGATAATCATTCTCGATATACTCCGTGACGCGCTTGTTCCCATACCCGGAAGGATGATCCCGGTAATCGTCCCCAGCCTTCAGATACAACGCCGGCAATCCCTTCTTCATGAACTCGAAATGATCGCTCCGGTAAAACGTGCCCCGCTCCGGATTCGGATCCGGCAACACCCGCCGCTTGTGCCGCATCACCACCTGCAACAACACCTCGTCCAAGGTTGAGTGACCATCTCCCACCTGACGCAGGTCCGTCGTCCGTCCCCAGGTGTTCAACCCATCCATGTTGATGTTCGCCAGCGTCGATTCCAGGGGATTCACCGGATGGGATGCGTAGTGCCGAGCGCCCAGAAGGCCCTGCTCCTCCGCCGTGGGCGCCAGGAAAAGCACCGAACGTCGCGGCCGCTTGCCCCCGGATGCAAAGGCCCTCGCCAATTCCAGCAATCCCGCCACTCCCACCGCGTTGTCCGCCGCCCCGTTATAGATCTGGTCGCCATCCCGACGCACATCCCGACCCAGATGATCCCAGTGTGCGGAATAGATCACATACTGCGACTTCATCACCGGATCCCTTCCCTCCAGCAAGCCCAGCACATTGCGCGACTGCACCGGGCGGGTCTGCTGGGTGATGACGGCATCAAAACTCTGCGCGAGCCGGATGGGCCGGAACTCCCGGGTCACAGCCCGTTCCAATGCCGCTTCATAAGTCATGTCGTTCTGGGCAAACAATTCCCGCGCGGCATCCAGGCTCAGCCAACCCGCCAGAGGCGATTTCGGATCCGGATCCTCGGCGAGGTCAAACCGTTCCTTGCCCCACGAATTCACCACTACAAACCACGGATAGGCCGCCGCTCGGGTCTCATGGATCAACAACGCCGCCACCGCTCCCCGCCGCGCCGCCTCCTCGAACTTATAGGTCCAGCGGCCGTAATACGTCATCGCCCGACCCTGGAACATCCTCGGATCCAACTCCCCGTTCCCCGTCGGATCCAACACCGGCGGATCACCCACCAGCATCACCACCGTCTTTCCACGGACATCCACCCCTCTGTAGTCGTCCCACCCATACTCCGGCGCGGTCACCCCGTACCCCACGAAGATCATCGGGGCCGAGGGAACCCGCACCATTCCGTTCGTCGACGACGACCAGGCCACCACATCCTGCGGCACCTCCAGCACCCGACGTCCACCCGCACCCTTCCATCCGCAATCCACCGTCGAGGTGATCCCCACGATGGGCACCGCCTGGGTCCAACTCCCGTCGGGCATCCCGGGTTGCAGCCCCACCCGTTCCATCTCCTTCGCCAGGTACGCAACGGTCCTATCCTCACCAACCGACCCAGGACCACGCCCTTCGAACTCATCCGACGCCAGCACCCGGGTATGACGCAGGAGTTTCTCAGGATCGGGGGCGCGTCGCATTCCGGTGACCTTGCAATCATCCGGATGACCGGCGAGGCAACCCACCAGCAGGGTCAGGCACACGACGGCGAACGATGTGAATCGGGAAAACGGATTCATGGCGCGATGGAGGGGAACCTTCCCCGCAACTGGCGCACGCTACAGACCCGTTTCCAGCGCGACAACCGTCGCTTGCGGCGGCTGGACTGGAGCGGTGACGTTCGGTCGCCGGAAGTTCACAGCCGGGAAGGAGCGGTGAAACGGTGGCCACGGTTCTTTGCAGTCCACGACCCCTGCCCTCATCCGCATGCCACCGGCAACAGGCTGTCGCCGCTCCTGTCACGCTGGACCTCACACCGCGCATCGGCGGATGCAGGGCGGAACGAAAACGGGGCGCAACCTTGCGGCTGCGCCCCGGAATTCGGTTCCTCCTGGAAACCGGAAACGGATCAGTAATCCATTCCGCCGCCGCCGTGATGGGGATCACCGGCCGGCTTTTCCTTCTTCTCGGGGATCTCGGTGATGAGAGCCTCGGTGGTCAGCATGAGACCCGCGATGGACGCGGCGTTCTGCAGGGCGGAGCGCGTGACCTTCTTGGGATCAACGACACCGGCCTTCACGAGGTCTTCATAGTTGCCGGTGGCAACGTTGTAGCCCTCGTTGCCCTTGCGACGCTTGACCTCCTGGACAATCAGGCTGCCCTCGACGCCGGCATTGCTGGCCAGCTCACGCAGCGGGGCTTCCACCGCGCGACGCACGATGTCCACACCGGTCTGCTCGTCGTGAATGGCGAGCTTCAACGCCTCGATGGCGGGAAGCGTGCGGATCAGGGCGACACCGCCGCCGGCGACGATGCCTTCCTCAACCGCGGCGCGGGTGGCGTGGAGCGCGTCCTCGACCCGGGCCTTCTTCTCCTTCATCTCGGTCTCGGTGGCGGCGCCGACATGGATGACGGCAACGCCGCCAGCCAGCTTGGCGAGACGCTCCTGGAGCTTCTCACGATCGTAATCCGAGGTCGTCTCCTCGATCTGACGGCGGAGCTGGTTGACCCGGCCCTGGATCTCGGAGGACTTGCCGTTGCCCTCGACGATGGTGGTGTTTTCCTTCTCCACCACGATCGACTTGGCGCGGCCGAGGTCGGAGAGCTCGAGGCTTTCGAGCTTGATGCCGAGGTCTTCGGTGATGCAACGGCCACCGGTGAGGATGGCGATGTCTTCGAGCATGGCCTTGCGGCGGTCACCAAAGCCCGGAGCCTTGACGGCGCAGACGTTGATGGTGCCACGGATCTTGTTGACCACGAGGGTGGCCAGGGCTTCGCCTTCGACCTCTTCAGAGATGATGAGGAGGGGCTTGCCGGTCTTGGCAACCTTCTCGAGCACCGGGATCAGGTCCTTCAAGGACGAGATCTTCTTCTCATAGATCAGGATGTAGGCGTCGTCCTGCTTGACCTCCATGGCCTCCGTGTTGGTCACGAAGTAGGGAGACAGGTAACCCTTGTCGAACTGCATTCCCTCGACCACGTCCAGGGTGGTCTCGATCGACTTGGCTTCCTCGACCGTGATGGTGCCGTCCTTGCCGACCTTGTCCATGGCCTCGGCAATGATCTCGCCGATGGCGGTATCCCAGTTCGCGGACACGGTGGCGACCTGCTTGATCTCCTCCTTGTCCTTCACCTTCTTGGCGATCTTCGCGAGCTGATCAACAGCGGCGTCGACCGCCTTCTGGATGCCCCGTTGGAGGGAGACCGGGTTGGCGCCGGCGGTCACGTGCTTGAGACCCTCGCGGTAGATGGACTCGGCGAGGACCGTCGCGGTCGTGGTGCCGTCACCCGCGATGTCCGAGGTCTTGCTGGCAACCTCGCGCACCATCTGGGCGCCCATGTTCTGGTAGGGGTTCGGCAGCTCGATCTCCTTGGCGACCGTGACACCGTCCTTGGTCACCGTGGGTGATCCAAACTTCTTGTCGATGACGACGTTGCGGCCCTTGGGACCGAGGGTGGCCTTGACGGCCTTGGCGAGAAGCTCGACACCGCGCAGGAGTTCCTGACGGGCGACTTCATCAAACAGCAGTTGCTTTGCAGCCATATCTTTTCAGCAGTTGAACGTGGTTCGATTTAAAACGGTGAATGTCAGACGATCACGGCGAGGATGTCGTCGGCGTTGAGCAACTTGTACTCCTTGCCATCGACCTTGATCTCGGTGCCGCCGTACTTGGAGATGAGGACACGGTCCCCGATCTTCACTTCGAAAGGCTGAACCTTCCCATCATCATCCTTCTTGCCGGTGCCCAGGGCACGGATCACGCCCTCGGTGGGCTTTTCCTTGGCGGAATCGGGGATGATGATGCCCCCCTTCTTGACTTCTTTTTCCTCGACGGGTTCGACGAGCACTCGGTCGCCGAGCGGTTTCACATTGAGTCCCATATGACTGTTCTTGTGGTTCTAACTATTGCGTTTGGCTTGGAAACAAATCCCGCCGCACTCGCGACCGGGAAAATCTGGTTGTGATGCCGTGGGTGTTCCGAAGACTCACTTCTTCTTCTCGTCCACCACTTCGGCATCGATGATCGGTCCCTTGTCGTCGGAGGCGGCCTTCGGACCACTCTCGGCTTCCGCTCCGGCCTGTCCTTCAGCGCCACCCTCGGCGCCCGGTGCAGGTCCACCCTTGGAGTACAACTCCTGACCGGCCGCCTGCATGGTCTCGTTCAACTTGTCGACCGCCGTGCGGATCGCCGCCGTGTCGCTCCCCTTGAGCGCATCGCGCACCGCCTTGGCTCCGTCCTCAACCTGGGTCTTCGCCGCTCCCAGCTTGTCGCCGTTGTCCCGGGCAAACTTCTCCGCCCGATAGGCCACGTTGTCGGCTTCGTTGCGCAACTCCACTTCCTCGCGCTGCGCCTTGTCGTCCTCCGCATGCGCCTCGGCATCCCGCCGCATCCGCTCCACCTCGTCCTTCGAGAGTCCCGATGACGCCGTGATCACGATCTTCTGGCTCTTGCCCGTCCCCAGATCCTTCGCGCTCACGTTCAGGATGCCGTTGGCATCCAGATCGAACGTGACCTCGATCTGAGGCACACCGCGCGGTGCCGGAGGAATGTCCCGCAGCTCAAACTTGCCCAACGACTTGTTGTCCCGGGCAAACTGGCGTTCGCCCTGCAACACATGGACGTCCACCCCGGGCTGGCTGTCGCTCGCCGTCGAAAAGATCTCCGATTTCCGCGTCGGGATCGTGGTGTTGCGCTCGATCAACTTGGTGAACACACCGCCCAGGGTCTCAATGCCCAGGGACAACGGCGTCACATCCAGCAGCAACACATCCTTCACCTCGCCCCGCAGCACACCGCCCTGGATCGCCGCACCGATCGCCACGACCTCATCCGGGTTCACACCCTGATGCGGCGCCTTGCTGACCATCGCCCGCGCCGTCTCCACCACCCGCGGCATCCGGGTCATGCCACCCACCAGCACCAACTCATCAATCTGGTCCGCCGAAAGGCCGGCATCCTTGATGCACGCCTTGGTCGGCGTGATGGTCCGCTCGAAAAGCTTGTCGCAAAGCTGCTCCATCTTCGCCCGGCTCAGCTTGCTCTGGATGTGCTTCGGCCCGGTTGCATCGGCCGTGATGAACGGAAGATTGATGTCGTACTGCTGGGACGAACTGAGGGCGATCTTCGCCTTCTCACCCTCTTCCTTGATCCGCTGCAAGGCATCCGGCTGCTTGCGCAGGTCGATCGTGGTGTCCTTGCGGAACTCGTCCAGGATCCAATCCATGATCGCATTGTCCCAGTCATCACCACCGAGGTGGGTGTCGCCATTCGTGGCCTTCACCTCAAAAACCCCGTCGCCAATCTCCAACACCGAGATGTCAAAGGTGCCGCCACCCAGGTCGTACACCGCGATCTTCTCGTCCTTCTTCTTGTCCAGACCGTAGGCCAGGGAGGCCGCCGTCGGCTCATTGATGATGCGAAGGACTTCAAGGCCTGCGATCCGACCCGCATCCTTGGTCGCCTGCCGTTGGGAATCGTTGAAATAGGCCGGCACCGTGATGACCGCCTGGGTGATCGTCTCCCCCAACCGGATCTCGGCATCCGCCTTCAGCTTGGCCAGGATCATCGCCGAGACCTCGGGAGGACTGAACTGCTGGGGTTTGCCATCCACTTCCACCTCGACCCAGGCGTCTCCATTCGGCGCCTTCACCACCTTGTACGGCACCCGCTTCACCTCTTCCTGGACCTCATCAAACTTCCGGCCCATGAACCGCTTGATCGAGTAAACCGTGTTGCGGGGATTGGTCACCGCCTGACGCTTCGCAGCATCCCCCACCACACGCTCCCCCGACTTCGTGAACGCCACCACGGAAGGCGTTGTGCGCTTGCCTTCCGAGTTCTCCAGCACGAGCGGCTCACCCGCTTCCATCACTGCCATGCACGAGTTGGTGGTCCCCAAATCAATTCCCAAAACCTTTGCCATACGCTTCTCGTCTATTTCGCCTGCTTCCTGAACTCCCCCCCGCAATCGCAGTGCCGTTCTCTTCACCCCTCCCACCCATTCACCTCCAAAACACTCACCTTCAATTATTTATAAATTGAAATCATTCAAACCAGAATCAGATCCCCCCCTGTAACCACGTCATCCAGTGCCAGTACATGCCAACTTGTCACACCTGCGCCAAACCGATCCGGCACAGGCCCTCATCCATCTCCCATGCCCCCTCCCGAAACTCGGCGTGCATCCCGACAACCCCCTCCATAGCATCCGCCCGTCATCCAGTGTCGCTCTATTCTCCTCTCATGAATCCTCGCATCGCCATCGTCGGAATCGGTCGCATGGGCGCCAATATGGCCCGTCGCCTCAAGGACTGCGGCCATTCCGTCACCGCCGTCTTCGATTCCCGTCCCGGGGCGGCCGCCGAACTCGCCGCCGAACTCCAATGCGCCGCTCCTGAAACCCTCGCCGGTGTCACCGCAGCCGCCGATGTCATTCTCACCGTGGTCACCGATGACGCGGCCATGGCCCGGATCTTTGCCCGGCGCGGGGACAGCCTGCTCACCGGGGCCAAGGGACGATGCTTCATCAATTGCGCCACGGTCAGCCCGGCCACCCATGTGGAAACCGAAAAACGCCTCGCCAAGGTGGGCGGCGTTTCCCTCGAAGCCTGCATGGCTTCCAGCATCACCCAGGCCCGCAATGGCACTCTCTATCTCATGGTCGGAGGCCCGGCCAAGACCTTCACCCGGTTCAAACCCGTCCTCGATTGCCTGTCCGATGACGGCAAGCTCATGCGTTACATCGGCGGAACGGGTTCGGCCGCCCAGCTCAAGGCCCTGGTCAACATGGTCATGAACATCAACACCGCCGGCCTCGCCGAAGGGCTCGGTCTCGCCAATGCCCTCGGACTCGACCTGTCCCTCGTCCGCGAAGTCTTCAGCCAGACCGGCGCCGCCTCCCGCGTCCTGGTCACCGACGGTGAAGACATGCAGAACCGCGACCATTCCTGCTTCTTCAGCGCCGCCCATGCCGCCAAGGACAGCGGTATCGCCCTGGATCTCGGCAAGAAGGCCCGACTCAACCTCCCCCTCGCCACCGCCACCCTGGCCCAGTACCAACGCATGGTGGATTCCGGCCTCGGCGAACTCGACAAGTCCGGCATTGCCGAACTCACCTTCAAGGGGCGTGGCCCCCGAAAGCCCACAGCCCGACCCGCCAAACCCGCCCCAAAAAAGGCCGGTTCCCGTACCCGCAAGACCCAAGGCTGAGCGTTGAAGCCGCGGATCAAGTCCTTCCGCCGCTCCGTCGGCCTCGTCGTCACCCTGTGGTGGGGTGCCGCCAGCCTGTTCGCGGCAGATCCAGCCCCGCCCGGTTCCCCGAAGCCCGATGCAGCGCGCCTGGCCGCGATGGTCCACTGCACCAGCTGCCACGCGCTTCCCGATCCCGCCCATCTCGACCGGAAAACCTGGACCCAGGAACTGATCCCCCGCATGCGCGTCATGGTCGGGCTCGCACCTCCCACCGCTGAAGCGGGTTTCCTCGACATCCCCGTCCTCATCCGCGGCAAGGCCTTTCCCGAAAAGCCGTTGATGACCGAAGAACAATTCCAGCTCGCCTGCCTCCACTTCACCGACCACGCACCCGAACAGCTCCGCTCCGTCCAGGACCAGACCCGGATCGGGATCGGCCTCACCGGATTCGACACCCAGGTCCTCGCCGACCGCCACACCCCTCCGCTCACCGCCATGGTGCGGATCGATGCCCCGCGCCAACGTCTCCTGCTCTCCGATGTCACCTTCCAGGGCTACAACGTCATCGGCCCCGACCGCGTCATCCGCGAAGGCATCAAGCTCGGCAATATTCCCGTCAGCGCCGCCTTCTCCCAAGACTCCGAATGGTTCGCCTGCATCGGACACTTCTTCCCGCGGGAAGAACCCCGCGGCCAACTGATCCGGATGCGACGCCAACCCGACGGTCAGTATCAACGAACCGAGATCCGATCCGGCCTGCCGCGCACCACGGATGTGAAGCTGGCGGACCTCAACAAGGACGGTCGCGAGGATTTCACGTTGTGCCTGTTCGGCAATTTCATCGGGCGCTTCTCCTGGTTCGAGGGCAAGGGCGGGGATGAATGGGTGGAACATGTGCTCTGGGACAAGCCAGGGGCGTTGAAATGCGAGATCGTGGATCTCGACGGCGACGGGGACCTCGACCTGGTGGTGTTGTTCGCCCAGTCATTGGAAACGCTGGTCGTGTTCAGCGGGGACGGTCGCGGCGGGTTCACCCGCAACACCCTGTACCAACGTCCTCCCAGTTGGGGACACAGCGGATTCGAACTCGCCGACTTCAACGGAGACGGCCGTCCCGACGTGTTGGTGACCAACGGCGACAACGCCGATTTCCAGACCTCCCCCCCCCGCGCCCATCACGGCGTCCGCATCTTCCTCAACCGGGGCGAACGCAAATTCGAGCAGGCCTGGTTCGCCCCCATGAACGGCGCCTATCGGGCTGTCGCCCGCGACTTCGATCTCGACGGTGACCTCGACATCGCCGCGGTCTCGTTCTTTCCCGACTACGAAGGTTCGCCCCGCGAAGGTTTCCTGTATTTCGAGAACACCGGCGGACGCGATCAACTCGAGTTCAAACCCTCCACCTTCCGCCAATCCATCGCCGGCCGCTGGCTCACCCTCGATGCCGGCGACCTCGACGGCGACGGCGATGAAGACCTGGTCCTCGGATCGCTCATCCGCATGCCCACCGCGGTGCCCGGCTTCGTCCGCGACATGTGGGAGCAGAAGGGCCCCTCCGTGGTCATCCTGCGCAATCGCGCCAGGTGATCCACAGTCCATGGGGCCATTTCCCCAGGAGCGCGGAATCCATCCCACACCTCAATAATTCCTCCCCCCCGGGAGCGCGAATGCCCTCCCCAAGGAACAGGCTCCGGGAACCCACCTCCCCCTTTGTCTTCCCGGCGTTCCTTGCGGCTCC
>CAZDYB010000105.1:0-10944 GCA_964509045.1 uncultured Akkermansia sp. | reverse complement strand
CTTTCAGCCAAATCTCTCGTCGCAGCACCCCTCGGAGTTTTCAGACGGGCTCTCACATTTCCCGCGCTCCTTTCCAGAACCAGCGATAACCTCCACCCATGTCGCCCCGTCAACGCCCATTGATCCTGGCCGTCGCCGGACTCGCCGTGGCCTGGTTGCTCGCCTACGGCGGGTTCAGCCTGGTCCGTTCCCTCAAACCCACCCCGGACAAGGTCCGCGCCCTGATCCGCTCCAACAACCTCGCCTCACTCACCCCCGAACAGCGTCGGGTCGTCCTCCGAAAACTCGCCGCCCTCCTCAACCAGTTGTCCCCCGAAGACCGGCGCAACGCCCGCATGGCCCCGGAATGGCGCGCTTTCCTCGATCAGATGTCCGATGCCGAAAAGGCCGAACTCCTCGAGGAAACCCTGCCCTCCGGCGTCACCCAGATGCTCGCCGCCTTCGAACAGATGCCCGAAAACAAACGGCGCCAGGCCATCGAGGATTCCGTCCGACGCCTCCGTGAAGCCCGCCTCCAGGCGGATCCCGAAGCCGGTGCCTCCACCAATGGACCACTCGACGGCATGGAACTGACGCCTGAACTCCGGGAAAAGGTCGTCACCACCGGCCTCAAGTCCTTCATGGACCAGGGTTCGGCCGACACCAAGGCCCAACTCCAACCCCTGATGGAGGAACTCCAACGTTCCATGGAATCAGGTCGCGGTTTCCCCAGACGCCGCCCTCCGGGCCCGCGATGATCCGCCCCCTTCTTCCCCTCCCCATGCGCCAGGTCGCCTTCACCCTCATCGAACTGCTCGTCGTCATCGCCATCATCGCGATCCTCGCCGGCCTCCTTCTCCCCGCCATCGCACGCTCCACCGAGACCGCCCGCGCCACCGCCTGCCTTTCCAACCTCCGCCAGGTCGGCATCGCCCTCCGCGTCTATCTCGACGAAAACAACAACCGCTTTCCCGTCATGCTCAACCGTTCCCGGGAAACCAATTCGACCTCCAATTCGGTCGAAGTCGTCCTCCAACGTCATCTCGGCAATGTCTCCGTGCTCCGTTGCCCGTCCGACCGCCAACGGGTCTTCGAGGAAACCGGTTCATCCTACTTCTGGAACTTCCTCCTCAACGGTCAACGCGCCGATGAACTCCGGATCATGGGTCTTCCCATCCGTGAGGACGGCGTCGCCCTCTTCAGTGACAAGAATGACTTCCACTCCCGACGCGGCCCCGGCCGTGGAAAGAACCACCTGTATGCCGACGGCGCCGTGAAGTCCTTTTTCACCCTCGAAACCGACCCCACCCGCCCGCAGCCATGATCGAACTCCGTCAGGTAACCAAGGTCTTCGGCGATCGGACCGCCGTACATGCCCTCGACCTCACCGTTGCACGGGGCGGGATCTTCGGTCTCCTCGGCCACAATGGCGCCGGAAAGAGCACCACCATCGGCATGCTCCTCGGCCAGGTCTGGCCCACCTCCGGCTCCGTCCACGTCTGCGGCCATGACATCTCACTCCAACGCTCCAAGGCCCTCCGTCGCGTCGGTGCCATCTTCGAAACCCCCATCTTCTACGATTACCTCAGCGGCCGCCGGAACCTCGAGATCCTCTCGACCTATACCGGCATCACTCCGGCCCACCGCATCAATGAGGTAGTCGAATGGGTCGGTCTCGCCGGACGCGAACACGCCGCCGTCCGAACCTATTCCCACGGCATGCGCGCCCGGCTCGCCCTCGCCCAGGCCCTGCTGCCCGGACCCGAACTCCTCATCCTCGACGAACCCACCAACGGCCTCGATCCCGAGGGCATCCATGAAATGCGCGGCACCATCCGCCGCCTTCATGTCGAACTCGGACTCACCATCCTGCTGTCCTCCCACCTCCTCAGCGAAGTCGAACAACTCTGCTCCCGCATCGCCGTCGTTCATCAGGGCAGGAAGGTGTTCGACGGCACCCTCGCCCAGACGAGACGCACCGAGTCCTGGATCGATGTCGAACTGGACCGGTTCGACGACGCAGCGAAGGGATTGATGGCGGCGGGTTGGATCACCGCGGTCGAGGGCGGATGCCGGATGGCGCTGGCACCCGGTGCCACCGTGCCGGTCGTGACCCGTTGGCTGGTGGAAAACCGGTTTGAAGTCTCCGGAATCGCCCGCATGGAACAGACCCTGGAATCCTTCTACCTTTCGCTGGTGAAGGCAGCCCGTGCCGACGACGCCCGCAACTGACCTTGCCATGCTGCATCTTCAACTCCGCAACGAACTCTGGAAGCTGTTCGGCAAGAAACGGACCTATATCGGGTTCGCCATGTTCGTCCTCGCCCAACTGGTGATCGTTCTCGTGTTCCGCTTCTCCCGCGCCTCCAGCGGCATGGGGTCCCTCCTCGAAAACAACGGCTACGACATGACCTCGTTCCTCTCGCCGTTGACCGCCGCCACCTTCACCAATTTCTGGCTCGCCTACCTCCTCCTGCCCCTGTTCGGAACCCTCGTCGGCGGCGATCTCGTGGCGAAGGAAGCCGAGGACGGCACCCTGCGACTCATCCTCGCCCGACCCATCTCACGGCTGCGGCTGCTCGCACTCAAATGGGTGGCCGGCGCCCTGTTCTCCCTCCTGCTCACCCTCATGCTCGGGCTCTCCGGACTGCTCCTTGGACTTACCTGCTTTCCCTGGGGCGGCCTCTTCTATTTCGTCCCGGGCGAATCCTTCGCCGTGTTCGAACCCGGCGCCGGCCTGGTCCGATACTCCGCCGCCCACCTGCTGATGGCGCTCAAGGCCATCTCGGTCATGGGCCTCTCCTTCTTCTTCGGCTGCTTCAACGTCAAGCCCGCCGCCGCCACCATCCTCGCCCTGTCCCTGATATTCCTCAGCTTCATCCTGATGAACATCCCGTGGTTCGCCGACCTCAAACCGTGGTTCCTCACCTATCACCTGAACCTCTGGCAACAGGTCTACGGCGACCCCATCCAGTGGGGGCGCATCGGCGAATCCCTGTTCCTCCTCGTCGGCTTCAACGCCACCTTCTTCGCCGGCGGTGTCGCCGTCTTCAGCGTGCGCGACATCAAATCCTGACAGTCCCTCAAGCCAGGCGACTGCTTCCTCACCAGGCTGGAAGGGGCGACCCCAAAATTCTTGAGATCTTCCCGCGTCAGGAATCGGCGTTGTCTCCCACTGACAACAACCTCACAGCCGTGTCCATCCACGCAATCCGTGGCTTCAGCCAAGGTCCGTGCCTCCCGGCGTCTCCGCGGGATGAAATCCTCCACCCGTCTCAACCCCTCCGAAATTCTTCAATGCCCCTTGAAACTCTCCCGGCAAATCCCGGGTACGGGGACACAGCACTTTCAAAAGGCGCATCATGAACACTTCCATCCTTCGCAATTACTCCCTCCCCTCCCCCCGCATCGCACCTCGCCACCGCAGCACCTCCGATCATCAGGAACCCATCCGTGCCTACCGACGAGCCTTGCGGGCCGCCGAACAGGCCGCCTGGGATGCCGCCCGACCCTACTCCGTGCGACCCGTGATCGAGCCCGCCTCCAACACCACCCGGTTCGCCTTCGGCATGCTCATCGCCACCGCCACCGCAGCCGTCCGTCACCAGGCAGCCTCCCATCCCGAACTCCTGAACTGGATCGGCCAGTGGATCCGCTGAACCCCACCTCCCCTTCACCTTCGTTCCGTCACACGGTCCAACAGCCGGATCAACAGCATCAGTCCAATCACTCCCGCCAACACCACCCAACCCGCAATCTCCAGGCTGGTGACCCGCGCCAGGGCCCCCACCCCCGGCGACAGGATCGCCGATCCCAGATAAGCCGCCGCCGCCTGTCGTCCTATCACCACCGGCGTGGCTTCCACCGTGAATCGACGCGGGGTCTCATGCATGAGCCCGGGATAGACCGGGGCCAATCCCAGTCCACACAACGCCAGGGCGATGAACGCCACCACCCCGTTCGTCGCCCCGATGAACAACACCGATCCCATCGCAGCCAATGCCAGGCCCGACTGGATCACCCGCCGGTTTCCAAACCGGTCCACCACCAACCCCAGCAAGATCCGACCCACGGTGATCGATCCGAAATACGCGGCCACACTCCATCCCGCCGCCGATTGCTCCAATCCCCGCGAAACCACCAGTACCGATCCCGCCCACAACCCCAGCGTTGTCTCCGCCGCCACGTACAGACCGAAGGCCGCCGATGACATCCAACCCGCCGCCGATCCGGCCGTCGCCGTCCCGAATCGAACCTCGCCGGTTCCCGCTCCGGATCCCCCTCCCGAAGTTGAGTCGGGCCGCTCCCACCATTTCAGGCTGAACAGGAAGAGCACGGCCAGCAGTCCCTGCATCCCCGCGATCAACGCATAGCCCCCTCGCCAACCGTATGGGGAATCGACCAGGCCGGTGACGATCACAGGCCCTGCGGAGGCGCCCAGGCCCCACGAAGCGTGAAGCCAGTTCATGTGACGCCCGCTGTAGTGACGCGCCACATAGCCGTTGAGGCCGGCATCGACCGCACCCGCGCCGATCCCCATCGGGATTGCCGCCGCGATCAACCAACCCAGACCCATCGACCGCGCCACGATCACCTGGGCAAGCGCCGTCAGCATGCAACTCGCCAACACCACCGGGCCGGTGCCAAAGCGCCGCAGCAAACTGCCGCTGACCAGGCTTGAACCCGCCGACAACAGGGTCACCAGGATCAGCATCGAGCCCGCCAGTTCCACCGGCAGTCCCAGATCCACATGCATCCGGGGCCAGGCAATCCCAAAGGTCCCGTCCGGCAACCCGATGCTGACGAACGCCAGGTAGATGACCGGCAACAGCAGTCGGGACGGGTTCTTGGACATGACACCACTCATCGATCACCGGTCAACTCGTGCCCCACCTCCCTGAAGCGCAGGCTGGAACTCACCCTCCCGACACTGATGCCCGTCCTGAAACACGCCCGCCAGACCTCAACCTTTTGTTGCAGGTGCAACAGAAAGTTGAGCGTTGGCATCACGCCATCCGATGCGTTCCCGGCGCTTCAAACGTGCTGCGAGACCCCTGCAAACCCCTTTTCAGCCCTGCTTGCGACGCCACATGGCGACGAACATGCCGTTCCCGCCGGTTTCCTGCGGCCAGAACAGGCGTTGTGCGGCGGGCGGATTCCCGGGCAGGAACGGGTCGGGAAACGGAACCGGCTCGAACTCCGGATGCGCCGCCCCAAAGGCCGTCGCGACCTCGGATGTCTCCGCCCGGGTCACCGTGCACACCGAGTAGACCAGGCGCCCGCCCGGCTTCACCGCCTGGGTCGCCTTCTCCAGCAAACGCAACTGGCAGGCCGCCAGTTCCGCCACGTCCTTCGAGGTCGCCGTCCAGCGTGCATGCGGATTGCGGCCCCACGTTCCCAGACCGCTGCACGGCGCATCCACCAACACCCCATCAAAGGGATCAGGGCCCGGCACTGGATGCTTCTCATCCCACACCACCGCCTTCACCAGGTTGGTCTTGGCCCGGGTCACCCGCTCGCGCAACCGCTCCAACCGCCACGATGCCCGGTCGGTCCCCAGCACCTCGCCCTTCCCACCCAACAGGTCAGCCAGGTGCAACGTCTTGCCGCCTTCCCCCGCACACATGTCCCACCACCGTTCACCCGGAGTCGGTGCACAACACAGTCCCACCACCTGCGACGACACATCCTGGATCTCCAGTTCGCCCCGATGAAATGCCCCGGTCCGGAACAGGTCCCGGGTTCCGCGATACTCCACCGAATCCGGCAACACGCCTTCGACCGCGTCCGCAGGCCCGCCCAAGGTCAGCGCCAACCGCTTGGCCGTCCCCGGACGAGCCCGAAGCCAAAGCCGCGGCTCACGCTGCAAGGCACGAACCCAGCCAATCGGCACGTCCACCACTTCCTTCACCCACTCTGGAATCGCGCCCGCCAAAAGGTCCTCGTCCGGGAAAGCCTGCGGATGCCGGCTGTACGTGTCCGCATAGCCCATCGCCTGGTCCAGCCGCTTCTCCAGCACCCGCGCCGGATCCAACCATTCCTTCCATCGGTAATACGCAAACACCGCCCGGCTGATCCATCGCGCATCCGCCGGCTTGAGCCCATCGATGTTCCTCAACGTCCCCCGCATCTCGCGATCCGCCGGTCGACCATCCTCCGAACGTGCGACAATCCGTGCCGCCCACGACGCCGGACTGCGGCGCGCCTCCCGCCGCTTCTTGAAACCTTCCACCGTCATCCCGGGCTTCGACTCCACCGAGTCGGATCCGCCCGGCGCATCATCCGGATCAGGTCGTGACGGACGCGGCCCGTGCGGTCGGGATCCTCCCTGGGATCGGCCACCCGGCCCACCCCCGCCCTGGGGACGTCCTCCGCCGAAAGCGCGCGGGCCCTGGGGACGATCCCCGTGATACCGGGCGCCTTCGGGCCGCGGTTGAAAGGGGCGCTGCCCCGGCCCGTTCTCATTCGAATCAAACGGAGCCGGTCCCTCCGACCTCAGGCCAAACGGTTGTCCTCCGGCACCCGGCCGGCCCGGGGGCCGACCCGCACCCGCCCCCTGTCGAAACGTCGATGGATCATCAATCCGATTGATTGAGGAACGGGGTCCCCAGGGACCAGCGAAGCGCGGACCCGTCTTCGGCTCCCACTTCTTCGGTGCCTTCGGCGTTTCACCCGCTGGAGCCGGTCCCTCGGGCCGCAGGCCGAAGGGTTGTTCACCCGCTCCACGGCCACCACCGGGTCGGGGACCGACCGGACCCCGACCGTAGGGCCGCTGCGCTCCGAACCCCTGACCTTCGGGGCGTGGTCCGGGCGGCCGCGATCCCCACGGTTCCCGACGTTGCGGGCGTGGTCCGCCCTGCCCTGGACTCCCTCCTGCTCCATATCCCTGCTGACTCCCACCGCCGGCCGGATCGTCCGGACCGGATCGTGGACCGCCGGGTCCGGTCGAACGCGGACGACGCTGCGAACCTGGCGCGGGACGGGAAGAGGAACCGGACGGCCTTTTCCCGCGGGGATCATGGACCGAAGCCCAGAAAGGCTGCTTTTTTGGAGGACGGGAATCGTTCATGGCTGTTGGGGGGAAATGGAAAGCTTCAAACGCTGTGCATGGATGCGGGCGACGACGCCCATGTAATTGTCGGGTTCGGCAAGCTGCGCGGCCTTGCGGATGTGTTCATCGCGCTCGGCCGTCTTGCCTTCCGCCTCGAAAAAGAGGCCCAGGTAGAGGTGCGCATAGAACTGCTGCACCTTGCGGATGACCTCGTCATCCGCCTTGCCAGCCACCTTCAGGACATCCTTGGGACTGGCCTTGCCGGCAAAGAGTTGCTGGATCTCCTTCATGGGAATCCGGCCATCGCGCTGGATGGGAATCAACTGGGCGCGGGCCTGGGCCAGGCCCTGCTCGCGGGCGGTGCAGAGGAAATGCCAGGCGGCATTCTCCACATCCTGGGTGTTCACCGTCTGATGCACCTCGAACTGCTTCCGGGCATCGCCGAACCGTCCCACATAATACAGGGCGATTCCCCGCTGCCAGTTCTGCGGCACCAATTTCGGGGTCAATTCGTTCGCCTTGTCGAAATCCGCCACCGCCTCCTCCACACGACCCAACCGGAACCGACCCTGCGCCCGCTCCTGCCGAAGCCACCCCGAATCCGGCTCCAACCCGATCGCCGCCGTCAGGTCGGCATCGGCCTGCGCGCGCTGCCCCAGAAACGAGTACATCTGCGCCCGTGCACTCCACAACCGAGCGTTCTTCGGCTCCAGTCCAATGGCTTGGGTCGCCGCTTCCATCGCCTGGTCCACCTTGCCCGAACGCCACAACTCCAACACCACGTCAATGTGATTGGTCGCGTCCGCCGCATGCCCCAACCCGAAGGTCAGCCACGCCAGCATCATCAGGATTCCCCGCTTCATTCCAGCAACCCTACCCCTCCCGATGGCCATGAGTCCAAGGGTTCCCAACCCGTCAACCGCCGCGTCGGTCCCAGATCAAACACCGTACGCCCCACCGGACGACTGGTCGCAAACACCACGTGAAACCCCGCTGGCATCGCAACCCCCACCGTCGCCGCCAGGAATCGGCCCGCATCCCCCGCGCTCAGATAGGTGTCCTGCGCAATCGGTTCCCCTTCGATCTCCGCCACCTGCCCTGCATCCCGCGGACACCATCCCAACCGCACCGCCACCACCTCCAACCCGTGATCCCTTGCGTACGAATACCCCACCGACTCCAGCATCACCTTCGTCGCCGCGTACCATCGCCACGGCGTGATTCCATCCGTCACCCGCACCGGCCAGGGTCCTTCCCTCGATTGCCGGAAATTGACCTGGATGCTGCTCGCCAACACCCAGCGCCGAATCCCCGCCGCCAATGCAGTTTCCAGCACCCGATGCAACCCCGTCACGTTGTCCGGGACCAGGCATCGGTCGAAGTCCGCGTCCTGGGGCGTCGCCGCCAGATGCACCAATGCCCCGGCCCCGGTCATCATCTCGCGCAACGCCTCCCCATCCTCCAATCCTGCCACCCGATGCGGCACGTCACCCGGAGTGGGAACCCGATCAAAGCCCCGCACCGGCCAACCCACCGCCCTCAACCCGGCTACTGCGGCACGGCCGATGCGTCCGGCCGATCCCGTGATCAGGACGGGCGCCCGTTCAGTGGCAGGCAACGAGGAAGATGAGTTCATGGAATGACGCGCAAACCCGCCAGGTCACGGGACGATGCAACGCACGGAGCGCGCCTCCGTCGACCCGGCAGGCCAGCCTCAGGACCCGACAGGCGATCAGCCGCCTGCCCGGTCTCCCAACCGCATTGAAAGGGTCAGGCTTGAGCCATCAACTGACGCAGGACGAACGGCAGGATCCCGCCGTGCTGGTAATAATCGATCTCGATCGGGGTATCGATCCGGCAACGCACCGGAACGTTATCCACCGTCCCGTCGGTCCGGGTGATGCGCAGGACCAGATCCTGCTGCGGCCGGATGGTCCCATCCAGGCCGATGACATCGTACACCTCGGTCCCGTTGAGATTCAGGGTCTGGGCGGTCGTCCCCTCCTTGAACTGCAGGGGCAGGACGCCCATGCCGACGAGGTTGGATCGATGGATCCGTTCGAAGCTCTGGGCGACGACCACCTTGACTCCGAGCAGGTTGGTCCCTTTGGCGGCCCAATCGCGACTCGAACCGGTGCCGTATTCCTGGCCGGCGATCACGATCAGCGGCGTGCCCCGCTTGTGGTATTCCTCCGCGGCATCGTAAATGGCCAACCGCGTTCCCTCCGGTTGCAACAGTGTGTTGCCGCCTTCCTCACCGCCCAGCATCAGGTTCTTGATGCGCACATTGGCGAAGGTGCCCCGGGTCATGATGCGGTCATTGCCGCGACGGCTGCCGTAGCTGTTGAAGTCTTCCCAGGTCACCCCGTTCTCCTGGAGGTAACGTCCCGCCGGGGAGGTCTTCTTGATCGCGCCCGCCGGTGAGATGTGGTCGGTGGTGACCGAATCCCCGAAGATCCCCAGTGCCCGCGCGCCGGTGATGGGCTGGATGGCGCCCGTCTGAAGGCTGAACCCGGTGAAGAACGGCGGCTCCTGGATATAGGTCGAGGCGGAGTCCCACCCGTACACCAGGCCGGTCGAGGCCGGGATCTCGTTCCACTTGGGATTCTGCGCTGCGAAATCCGTGTACAGGGTGCGGAACACCTCGGGCTTCAATGCCGCCTGCATCGCATCCCGCACCTCGGCCAGGCTCGGCCACAGATCCGCCAGGTACACCGGGTTGCCGTCCGAGCCGGTCCCCAAGGGTTCACACGAGAGATCGATGTCCACCCGACCCGCGAGGGCAAAGGCCACCACCAACGGCGGCGACATCAGGAAATTGGCCTTGATCGAGGCATGCACCCGCGCCTCGAAGTTGCGGTTGCCGGACAACACCGAGGCAGCCACCAGATCGTTCTTCACCACGGCATCCTCGATCCCGCCATCCAGCGGACCCGAATTGCCGATGCAGGTGGTGCAGCCGTAACCCACCGTCTGGAATCCGAGCTGGTCCAGGTAGGGCTGGAGCCCGGTCTTGGTCAGGTAATCCGTCACCACCCGCGATCCCGGCGCGAGGGAGGATTTCACGGCCGGATTCGTATGGAGACCCCGTTCCACCGCCTTCTTCGCCAACAGACCGGCAGCCAGCATCACGCTCGGGTTGCTGGTGTTCGTGCAACTGGTGATGGCCGCGATCAACACCGACCCATGCCCCAGCGAAGTCCGAACCCCGCTCGCCGCGGACACCTCAGCCCGACGCGTCAGGAACTCGCCGCGCGGCTTTCCAAACCCGTTCTCCGCCACCGGCCGGCTGAACGCCTGGAAGAACTCCCGCTTCATGTTGCCCAGCTCAATCCGGTCCTGGGGCCGTTTCGGACCCGCCACCGACGGCTGCACCGTCGAGAGATCCAGCTTCAATACCTGCGAATAATCGATCTCTCCCTCCTGCGGGATCCCCCACAGCCCCTGCGCCCGGTAATAGTTCTCATACACCGCGCACTGCTCGTCCGGGCGACCCGTCGCCCGCAGGTAATTCACCGTCTCACCATCAATGGGGAAGAACCCCATCGTCGCCCCATACTCCGGCGCCATGTTCGCAATGGTTGCCCGATCCACCACCGGAAGCGCCGCAGCGCCGGGACCGAAATACTCAACGAACTTGCCCACCACCTTCGCCTTGCGCAGCAACTGCGTCAGCGTCAGGGCCAGATCCGTCGCCGTCACCCCTTCCCGCAACGCTCCCGTCAGATGCACGCCAACCACATCCGGCGTCAGGAAATAGACCGGCTGCCCAAGCATGCCCGCCTCCGCCTCAATCCCACCGACACCCCAACCCACGATCCCCAGTCCGTTGATCATGGTGGTGTGCGAGTCCGTCCCCACCAGGGTGTCGGGATAATAAAGCTCGCGGCCGCCGACGGTCTGCGAAAGGACGC
>CAZDYB010000104.1:0-10963 GCA_964509045.1 uncultured Akkermansia sp. | reverse complement strand
GGCTGCCAGCCCCTGAAATCGGGGACCGCGCGGGGAGGGGCTGGATCCGGACGTGCCGCGGGGAGGGGGGGGGGGATAGGCTTGAGGCATGCGAGGTGTGCTGGAGGGCAAGGTCCTGGTGGTGATGGGGGGTACGAGTGGGTTGGGGCTTTCGGCGGTCCGGGCCTGTGTGACGGCCGGGGCGCGGGTGGTGGTGGTGGGGCGGGATGAGGGCAAGGCCGAGGCGGTGCGGAAGGAATTGGGCGCCGCGGTCCGGGTGTTGGCCGCGGACGCAACCCGATCAGAAACAGCGGAACGGGCCATCCACCTGGCGGAGGATACCTGGGCCGGGATTGACGGCCTGTACCATGTGGCCGGGGGAAGTGGACGGCGTCGCGGGTTCGGGCCTTTGGCTGAACTGACGGCGGAGGGGTGGGACTACACGATGGATTTGAATCTCCGGTCGGTATTCCTGAGCAACCGTGCGGCGGTACGTCATCTGCTGGCCAACGGCCGGGGGGGATCGGTGGTGAACTGTGGTTCGGTCCTGGGACAGTCGCCTTCCGCCGCCTTCTTTTCGACCCACGCCTATGCAGCGGCGAAGGCTGGCATGATCGGTCTGACGCGATCTGCGGCGTCGCGTTATGCGGCGGAAGGGATCCGTTTCAACCTGTTGGCACCGGCGCTGGTGGCCACACCGATGTCACTTCGGGCACAGGGCGATGCCCGCATCCAGGAGTTCATCCGGACCAAGCAACCCTTGGATGGTGGCCGCATCGGCATGCCGGAAGACCTGGATGCGGCGGTGGTGTGGTTGTTGTCGGAGGGATCCCGTTTTGTCACGGGCCAGGTGATCGCTGTGGACGGGGGGTGGTCGGTGAGTGAGGGACAGGTTCCGGCGGAGGGATGAAGCTGAAACCGGAGTGGGTTGGGCCGCAGATTTCACAGATTGAAGGCAATGGGGTGGGTTTGAAGCGTTGGGTTGTGGCTTCAACCCACGTTTTGAGGTTCAAAGAAAAGGGCCGCGCCGGAGGGTGTTTCCGGCGCGGCCTGAGATCGGTGTGGGTGTCTGTGTCTGTGTGTTGGGAACGGATTCGAGGAGGGTCAGGGAGTGAAGGGCGACAGCACGCTGGTGGGAATGATTTCTGAAGGGGCGCTGATCGACTGCCCCGGACGGGACCAACCCACGGAGAGGTGATCGGATCCGGTGGACTCCTTCTGGAGGGCTTCGAGGTAATAGATCTGGCCGGCGACAAGATTGATGCCGACGGAGCGTTGGGAGGAGTATCTGTTCCACTGCCGGAACTGGGTGAGGCCGTTGACGGAAGCGATTGTCGTGCGGTTGGCAGGCTCCGTTGTTGTGGAAAGGAGCAGGGACGACGAGTCATCGCTGGCGATCCAGAAGCGGTAGGTGCCGGTGGTTGGGGCGGTGATGTAGGCGCGGAGCCGGGTGCCGTAGCGGTCGGCCCAGTTGACCGGGGTTTCCGGGGTGGACAACTGGTCGGTGAACGAGGGAGTCCGGGTGACGGGAATCTGGGAGACCTTGTTGCCGTTGACGCCGGTCCAGACTTCGCGGGCGACGCCTCGGGTCACGAGTTCGAACCAGTTGATCTGGACATCGGTGGAGGTGCTGGCGATCCGGAGCACCTGTTGGCCGGGGGCGAGGGAGACATTGGATTCGATCACCCGGTAGGTCGCGGTGGAACCGGTATTCGGGACGGTGAGGGTCGCTACCAGGACGGGGGCGGCGGCGGAGGTGGGAGCGGAGAAGACGTTGAGGGAACCGCCCGTCACCGAAGACGCGATGCGGAAGCGGAGGACCTGATTTCCGGTGGCAGTGACGTTGACGGAGTACTCGGTCCATTCGCGGGCCGAGAGCCGGAGGGTGGTGCCGGGACTCTGGGTATCCGAGTTCGAGAACAGGTCAACGGAATCGCTTCGGTACTGTCCGCCGCTGTTGCCCGCTGTGGTGTCGAACCAGGCGACCAACGGACCGCCGACGTCGTAGTCTTCGGCCTGGATGCGTCCGGGCCGGGATCGGATGGTGTTTCCGAAGGGTGTTTGGGGGGGGGGCGCGATCGGGTTGATCTCGGCGATGAAAGCTTCCTGGAAAAAGGTGGCCGCCACGGTACCGGAACCCACGATGAAGCGTCCGTCCGGCGATACTGCAAAGGCCTCATCCAGGCTGAACCAGTAGGAAAGGTCGACGCCCTGTGCGGCCAGCACCTGTTCCAGGCTCTGAAGACCGGAACCGGACCAGACGGTGGCCCGGGTCCAGAAACGTTGATCGGAACCGAATCCAACCCGGGTGAGCCCATCGGCGGTCACGCCCAGCACGGCGGCATTGGCATCGCCCTCGGCCAGATCGGGAAGGAACGTCGGGCCCACCCCTTCGATCCAGAGCAAGGCTTCGGTCGTATTGGCACCCGCCTTGAACAGGCGCCCGCCGATCACCGTGCCCTCGGATGAAATGGTCGAGGCGTTGACGGCGAGGTCGGACGAGAAGTCCGCCAGGGAGGCCGGCGTGGTACCGGTCCAGCGGACGAGGTGTCGTCCCAGGTTTCCGGCGATGAACCCGGCGTCGGGTGTGATGGCTCCGGCAATGCCGGTGGAAAGATTGGGAAGGACGGGCAATGCAGCCAGTCCGCTGGACGATGTCCAGACAAAGGGGACGGTGGCGTCGTAACCGACCAGGACGGAACCGTCGCCGTTGGCGCCCAACGGAGTATTGAGAAGGTTGGATCCGATATGGCCCAGGGTTTGGAGGCCGCCGGATTCGGTCCACCGAAACCCCTCTGAACCCGAGAAACCCGCCACCACCTGACCGTCCCTGGACATCGCGGTCGCGCCGTTGTCCCAGGCGTTCCCGACGGATCCGAGATCGGTCAACCCGCCGGTCGGGGTCCAGCGGAACGCCCGCCGTGATCCATCCATGAGGTAGGAGATGCCGGACACCACCTGGCCATCGGCCGACACGGCGAAGGCCCGGCTCCAGTAGCCTTCGGTGAAATCACCGAGGGATTGGATGGAGGCCGCGTGAAGGGCGGACGGGGCTTGTGACAGAACGGTGCCGATTGCGGCCACGAGGAAGAGACGGGGAGCACGCATGAGGGAGGGGGGCAAGGAGTTGATGAACGATCTGCTGAGACGTCCTATCGGAAATTGTGGTGGGAAGTTGCAAAGACGGGTGGAGTTTTCCGTACAAGGATCCGACCCCGGCCTGGTTTGGGGTCGGCTGGAGCCAGTTGGAGGTCGCGCAGTTGTTGAAGGATCAGGGCATTGCCGCGCCGAGATCCGTGGGGTGGGGGCTGCTTACCGTTGGCCAAGGAAATCGGAAGGGCGACTGCGGGCCAGATCGAGGGCTGAGAGGGAGGCTGTGGTGAGGGCGGCGATCCGGGTGGCGAGGGGAAAGTCGGAGGGTGCCTCGAGGGTGATGTTGTGGCGGGTCTGGTTCTGGAGAAGCCAGAATGCCTCGGGCCAATCCGGTCGGGCGGAGGGATCGGCGGGTGGGAGGATGATGCCGGGGGCCTGGGTGGGACGACCATCGATGACCTGGGCGGTCTCTATGGGGCAGACGGAGCGGACGGCGTTGATGATGGTGGGGGCGGCGGTGGTTTGTCGGTCGGGATTGAGTTCGTAGAGATAAAAGCCGGCGGACTCCCAATCCTCATGAAGGAGGAGGGAGAGATCGAAGGGTGGCAGGGAGCTCAGCCAACGGATGTGGGCCGCGACTTCGGGTGATCGGACATGGTTGTAGTCGCGATTGAGGTCGATGCCGTCGGCGCTGTTCCGGGTGCCGGCCTGGAGCCCGGAAGGATTCAGACACGGGCAGAGCCAGACATCGGCGTCGTGGGGCAGGAGATCGGCGCGGATCAGTTCGAGGAGGGCGAGGGGAGCGGCGGGTTCGTCTCCGTGGATGCCGGCGGAGAGGTAGAAACGGAGGGGAGTTGACGGGGGCGATTGGGCTGGGCGAAAGGCGGTCAAGAGGGGGCGGTCTGGAGCGGCTGGAAGGGAATCGACGGTCCAGCCGGAGCGAGTGGCCTGCCGTCGGAAGGTGTCGAGGAACGCGGGTACATCGATATTCTCGCCGAAATAGCCTTGATGATTGATGCCGAGGCGCTGCACGGGGAGTGAGCTTGGGGAAGTGTCCGGGGGAGGCAAGCGGGGGTTGGTAAGGGAACGGAGCGGGTCATGGCTGGGGCAAGTTTTGCCATTGCGCATCTTCGACCTTGCCATTGGGCGGGGATTGGTCGAACAGAAGCGTCCGGGCGCGCGTCGGTGCGCGCTCGTCTGTCCCTGAAATCTGGCGCCGTTCCCGGTTCGGATCCGTTCCTTGGGCAGGCATGGGATTTACTGCGCGATGAATTTTCTGTTGGGAGTGCTGGCGGTGGCTGGCGAGCAAAAGCTGTCCTTGGTGCAGATCTGGAATCTGGCGACGCCGGAAGCCCGGATCATCATTGTCATCCTGGGGGTCTTTTCGGTGTTTGCATGGTCGACGATGGCGGCCAAGGCGTTGCAGATGCGCCGGGCGAAGAAGTTGAACCACCATTTCGAGGTCGAATTCCGACAGCAGAAGGGGACGTTGCAGATGTATGAGCGCCGGCTTCCCGTGGAGGGATGTCCGCTTTTTTCGATTTACCAGGATGGTTGCACGGAGTTGGACACCCGGTTGCAGAATGCGGATGGGACCCGCAAGACCGAGCTCAGCATCAAGTCGATGGAGCACATCAAGCGTTCCATGGAGGGAGCGGTGGCGCGTGAGTCATTGCGGTTGGAATCGGGTCTGATCCTGCTGGCGATCGCGGTTTCCGGAGGCCCGTTTCTGGGGCTGCTGGGGACGGTTTGGGGGGTCATGGACACGTTTGGCGGGGTGGCGGTGAAGCAGAAGGCGGATCTGGCGGCGATGGCGCCCGGGGTATCGGCGGCATTGATCACTACGGTGGCGGGTCTGCTGGTCGCGATCCCGTCCATGTTCGGATACAACTGGCTGGTCCATACCCTGCGGGTGCTGACGGTGGAACTGGACAACTTCGCCCAGGCGCTGGCTTCCCGGATGGAAACCGAATTCCTGCGTGACGAATGAGCGGTACTGACCAAACCAGCGGGACGGGTCCAGGGACGCCGTCGGAGAGCGGGGCGACGGATTTGGTCCGGGCAGGCCGTGCCAATCCGGAGACGAAGGGTGCGCTGTGTGTGAAGTGCGAGCACCTGAATCCCGGGACGATGGACGCCTGTGAGGTGTGTGGGGCGCACCTTTACGTGAAGTGTCATGAATGCGGCGCGAAGAACCGCCGGGTGAACACCCGGTGTGAGGAGTGCCAACGGAGGCTGCACAAGGGACGGGCACGGGGCAGTGGCACGCGGGCGGCGCGGGAAGGGTTCAACTTCTGGGTGGTGGGCCTGGTGGTGGGTGGGATCCTGTTCACGATGTTCCTGCTGTTCCTGGTTTCGGGATTGAAACTCCCGCGGCTCTGGTGACCGGGGCCGGAATGCGGATCGGCAATCGACATGAGACGATTTTCAGAGCGCAACCATCTGGTGACGTTGAACGAGATCAACATCACGCCGTTGCTGGACCTCGCCTTCGTCCTGCTCATCATCTTCGTGATCTCCACGCCCCTGATGGAGCAGACGATCCATGTGAAGCTGCCCGCCGGAGGAGCCACCGCTGGACCTGGAGACGTGAAGGATATCGTTACGGCCGAGGTGTCGCCGGATGGGACCTATTTCTTCCGGGGCCGCCGGGTGGGCACGGCCCAGGCGTTGGAACGGGAACTGGTGGCGGAGTTCCAACGCAATCCTTCGATGATTGTCCGAATCCGTGCGGATCGGGATGGCAAGTTCCTTTATCCGGCCGAGATCCTCGACCTGTGTCGCCGCAACGGAATCACCCGGTTCGACATCGCCACTGAGATGCCGCGTCGATGAGCACCCTCGAAAAGCGCTGCCTGACGTCGTCCGCCCTCCTGCATGCGGGACTGGTGGGGGCACTGGTGCTTTTCTCGGCGCTTGCCGCACGGCGCGTGATGGAGGAGCCGATGGCCCTGCCGCCTATCGAGATGATCAGTCTGGAGGGGGTGCGTTTGACCGATGGTGTGGGTGCCAGCGGTGGAACCCCGGCTCCCCCTCCACCGGTGGTGCGGACTGAGACGATCACCCCGCCCCCGGTGAAACCGTTGGTTCCGCCGAGGCCGGTTCCCGAGGCCCGTGAGACCCGGGTTGAAACGGTTCGTCCCGATCCGGCACCCAAGGCAGAACCGGTGGTACCCCGGGTGAAGCCGGAGGTCCGGGTGTCCAGTCGGGTGGTGAAGTCGCAGGACGTGGATCCGAAGTTGAAGGGCAAGGCGGAGCCTGTGCAGAAGGATCGGGTGGTGCAGGTGGCGAAAGCGCCGGCGAAGAAGAGTGCCCGCGAGATCGCCTCGGAGAAGGCTGCGGCCCAGAAGAAGGCGGCTGCGGTGGAAGAAGCCCGGCAACAGGCGGCGCGTGCGGCGGCGGAGAAGTGGAAGCAGACGGTGGGCGGGATCCGCAGTCAGTTGTCCAGGGACCTGTCGGGTGAGACCGAGATCTCGGTTCCGGGCCCGGGTGGCGGCGGCGAGGTCTGGATGGGTTACGGATCCTATTTGAAGGCCTTCTATGAGGCTCGATGGCGCCGACCCGGCTCGCTGCCTGTGCCCGTCGCCTATGTGGGCATCGCCATCACGGTCGCGCGCGACGGCCGACTGGTCCGGTTCGAGTTGGTCGAAAAGTCCGGAATCCGGGTGTTGGATGATTCGGTGCTGGATGTGATCCAGCGATACCGCACGCTGGAACCGCTCCCGGCCGGAACGTCGGACGTCGAGCGTACTTTCCGCATCAAGTTCAAACTCGAAGGGATTCCCCAATGACCATCCAAAACCGTTGCCGCCTCCTCTGCCTGGGCGTTCTGGCCCTGCTCGGGATCGTTGTGCGCACCCTGGCCCAGGGCGGCGCGTCCGAAATCACGATTACCGATCGCGTTGCCGGGTTGGTGCCCATCCACATCGCGGGATTCACGGGCGAGGTGGATCAGGTGTTGCGCTTCGACCTGGAAGTTGCGGGTTTCAGTCTGGTGGCGGCAGACAAGGCGAAGGTCCTGTTGAGCGGACGCAACGGGGTGCAGGTGGAGGGGACATTGATGGATCCGTCGCAGCGGGTGTTGTTCGCCCGGGCGTATCCGGGGGGAGGACCCCGGGTGCAGGCGCACACATTGGCGGACGACGTGGTGCAGGCGGTGTTGCCGGGTCAGAAGGGGATTGCGCGGACGAAGGTTGCGTTCAAGCACGAGAGTGGTCAGCGCAATGCGTTCAACGAGATGATCTCGGAGATCTTTCTGGCCGATTACGATGGTGCCAACGCGTTCCAGTTGACCCAGGACGGATCCATAGCCCGATCCCCCACCTGGCAACCGGGGCAGCAGAAGCTGTTCTACACAAGCTATCGGCCGGGTCGGCCCTGCATCTTTTCCCATGACCTGGGTTCGGGTGCGCGGTCTCCGATCTCGAATTTCAACGGGATGAATGACGGGGCGGCCATCTCGCCGGATGGAACCCGGATGGCGATGGTGTTGAGCCGGAGTGGAAGTCCTGACATCTGGATGGGCAACTCGGACGGCACCGGCCTGCGTCAATTGACCCAGACCAAGGAGGCGGAAGCCTCGCCGTGCTGGAGTCCGGATGGACGCATGCTGTGTTTTTCTTCGAGTGAAGGGGGAGCGACGCGATTGCAGGTGATTGACGTGGAGGGCGGCAAGATGCGGGCGTTGAACACGGGGGGCATCCGTGGGGCGACCGAGCCGGATTGGTCGCCGGACGGGCGGTACATCGCGTTCACCCGGATGGGCGGTCGGGAGAACTTCCAGATCTATGTGGTTCCGGCGGCTGGCGGCGAGGCGCGACTGGTCGGTGACGGTGAGGATCCCTGTTGGGCTCCGAACTCGCGGACCCTGGTCGTCATCAAGCGGAAGGGGAGCTCGCGAATCCTATCCCTGCTTGACGTGCCCACCGGTCGCGCAAAGGATGTGCGGACGCTTTCGGGGAGTTGCGGCCAGCCCAGTTGGGCCAGATGACTTCCCATCCGCGCGCAGCACCTCTATGAAGCGATTTCTTCACGTTGGCATCCTCGGCCTCCTTGCCGCACTGGCCATTTCCAGTGTCGGTTGCAAAAAGGGGCCCAAAAACATCACCGCGCTTCCCACCAGCGAAGCCCGGGGCGGAATGACCACGGAGTTGGTTCCGAGCAACCCCATTGTCCCATCGCCAGGAAACACCGGCGTGGGCACCGGGAACACGGGGCGGCCCTACAATCCCAATGCCGGCAACACCTCGCCCATTGATCTGCAGAATGATCCCAACCGGAATGCCTTCAACAACGCTGCGAATCAGGGCACGCCTCTGCCGGTGGACCCGTTCAGCGGCGTCGAGGATCGCGAAGCGCTTCGGGGCAATGCCGTCTATTTCGACTTCGACAAGGCGGCGGTCCGCAAGGGTGAGCAGGTCAAGGTGGTTGCGGTGGCCGAGTACATGAGGGCCAATCCGGGCTACAAGCTCCAGGTCGAGGGTCATTGCGATGAACGCGGGACCGAGGGTTACAACCTCGCCCTGGGTGAGCGTCGGGCGTTGTCGGTCCGTGAAGCGTTGCTCAACCTCGGTGTCTCGGCGGCCAACGTGACCACGGTGAGCTTCGGCGAGGCTCGTCCGGCGGATCCCGCCCAGAACGACGCCGCCTACGCCAAGAACCGTCGTGCCGAGTTCGTCGTCATCCTGCCCCAGGGCGGGAACGTGCGCTGAGATCCGGTTTGCTGAGATCCATCACCCTCGCGCCACCCAAGGCCCGCCCATCCGTCAGGATCGGCGGGCTTTTCATTGGGATCGGCAGGCCTGCCCTGGGGACAGTCTGCCCCGGTTGCGAGGTCCAGCTCCGGAGCCTGTCCCCACCCCGGTGCGCAGACTTTCCGGTTTCGATCTTGCCAGCGGAGCCCTGCCCGGCGTTGGGTGGAGTCATGAATCCCGTCCAAGTCACCCGTCGCACCGCGCTCGGCAGCGCCGCCGCCGTTGCCGTGGGTTCCCTCGCACTTCGCCTGTCCGCAGCAGACACCGCCGCTCCCGCCCTGCGCGGACGGGTTCGCCACAGCGTCTGCAAGTGGTGTTACCCGAATGTTCCCCTGGAAGACCTCTGCAAGGCGGCTCCGGAAATCGGGCTCGGTTCCATCGAGTTGCTGGGGCCCAAGGAATGGCCTGTCCTCGCCGCGAATGGCCTGACCTGCGCCATCACCAGCAATCCCGAGGTCAAGGGTCTGGGAGGCATCTCCCGGGCGTTCAACCGCGTGGAACATCACGACATCCTGGTCGCGGCCTATGAAGAGTGGATTCCGCTCGCCGCCAAGGCCGGGCTGAAGAACGTGATTTGTTTCTCCGGCAACCGCGGTGGGATGGATGAGGAAACCGGTCTGAAGAACTGCACCACGGGAATCCAACGCCTGATGTCCCTGTGCGAGACCCATGGCATCACCCTCGTCATGGAACTGCTCAATTCCCGGGTCGATCACAAGGACTACATGTGCGACCGGTCGTCCTGGGGGGTGGAGTTGTGTCGACGGATCGGGTCCGAGCGATTCAAGCTCCTCTATGACATCTATCACATGCAGATCATGGAGGGTGATGTCATTGCAACCATCCGCCGGCATCACGCTTACTTCGCCCATTACCACACGGGCGGCGTGCCGGGCCGCAATGAGATCGATGAAACCCAGGAATTGAATTACCCCGCCATCCTCCAGGCGATTGTTGCCACCGGATACAAGGGGCATGTGGCGCAGGAATTCATCCCGAAACGTGCCGACAAACTGGGATCGCTGCGTCAGGCGGTCCGCCTTTGCGACGTCTAGGTCTAGGGGAAGCATCGGAGCGGCGAGTGTCACTCGCCGGGGTGATCGAGCGGCGACCGAACGTCGCCGCTCCGGGGTGGTCTACTTCGCCTTCTTGCTGCGGGGTTGACTGGAACGTTCGACCACCCCGCCGGTCTTGCGTGGGGCGACCACACGCCGGGTGGCCTTGCGGATCTCGTTCCGGCTGGCGGCACCCCGGGCATCCCGCGCTCCGGGATGTTCACGTCCGGTAAGGGGATGCTTGGCGATCCGGGCCTTCTGTTCCACCAAGGGAACCGCCAGGGGAACTTCGGTCGTCGGGGGTGGAGGAACGACGACGATCGGTTCGGGAATGGCGAGGGGTGCCGGTGTGGAGGAGGTTTTCTTCGGTTTTGCCATGGGCCCAACCTGCCAGAGCCAGTGAGTTCTGCCCACCGTGCATTGGCGGGAAGTGGACGGGAAATGGCGTGGGACATGCCACGGACCGCCTGAGGGACCGACGACGGTCCGTGGGCAGGGGACAGGCCGCTTCGGAGGCGGGCGTGCAGCCCGCCTCCGTCAGCAGGCCTTCGGATCAGACCTTGGGAAGGAGATCGGCGACCAGCGCCCTCTCTTCCTTCAATTCAGCTTCGGTCTGGGCGATCCGTGAGCGGGAGAATTCGGAGAGTTGGACGCCCTCGATGATTTCCCAACTGGAACCGTTGCTGCGGATCGGAAAGCTGAACATCAGACCCGGCTCGATGCCATAGGCGCCGGCGGAATGGACGGCGACGGAGAAGCAGTCATCGGGATGGGTGGGGGTGGTGAGGGCGCGGACGGTATCGACGACAGCATTGGCGGCGGAGGCGGCGGAACTGAGGCCGCGGGCTTCGATGATGGCGGCGCCGCGTTTCTGGACGGTGGGTATGAAGCGATCGGCGAACCAGGCCTGATCCGCGATGACCTCGGTGGCGGGGCGGCCGCTGATGCGGGCATTGGCGAAGTCGGGATACATGGTGGAGCTGTGATTGCCCCAGATGGCGATGTTGGAGACCTGGGAGACGGGGGCACCGGCCTTCTGGGCGAGCTGGGCGATGGCGCGGTTCTGGTCGAGCATGGTCATGG
>CAZDYB010000103.1:0-10983 GCA_964509045.1 uncultured Akkermansia sp. | reverse complement strand
CAGCCACGTCTCCGCCAATCAACGGAGATCGCATTTCACTGCGAACCCCACCATCGGGCCGTCTATGAAGCAATCGATTCGATTCCGAACTACCTCCGCCATGCTTGTGGCGGCTTGCACGGCGCTCTCGGCTACCGCGGAGAATTGGCAGGACCGGGCCATTGCACCCGTTGCCAATCCGGTATTCTTCGAAACGCCGATGATCCAATCCGAAGTCAGGCCCGTGTTCATGTTTCATCGGCTCGACCAAGGCCTGCTGGGTCAAGAGGTTGATGTCCGGCTCTACGCAGTGCAGCTCAGGTATGCCCTTACTGAGCGTCTTGCAGTGATCGCCACCAAGGACGGCTACATCGAGGTGGATCCCGCAGGTGGAGGTGGGACCGACGGTTGGGCGGATATTTCAGCAGGTCTGAAGTACGCCCTGATCGACAATCAGGACCAACAGTTTGTGCTGACACCTGGCTTTACCTTCGAAGTCCCGACAGGCAATCGAGAGGTTTTCCAGGGAAACGGCAGTGGAGAGTTGAACCTGTTCATCTCGGCAATGAAGGGTTGGGACAATCTTCATGCCACGGTCAGCATTGGCGGACGAATCCCCATGGATTTGGACAAGGAGACGGCCAACGTCCGTTACTCTGGCATGCTCGACTACTGGCTCTGCAACTGGTTCATCCCTTTTGTGACCGTCAATGCCTTCACAACCGTGAGTGAAGCCGACGTGCTTCCGCTCCAAAGCGAAGGATTTGATCTGATCAATTTCGGGAGCACTGGGGCCGAAGGACACACCCAAGCGTCGTTCGGAGCAGGATTCCGTTCGCGCCTGCTGGACAATCTCGACCTCGGCTTTGCCTACGAACGCGGATGGATCAGCAAGCGTGATCTTTTCAAGGACCGATTTACAGTTGACCTGATCTGGCGCTTCTGAGGGAAGGATCGCGCCGCGTGGAGTCAGGAAAGCGGTTCCTGCTCCCGTTTGCCTCGGTCGAAAATCGACAGCGCTCTTGCCGCAGGACAAACTAGCATGACAATGGACGAATCATGTCCCGGATTTACCGCAGATCGTTCTTGTTGTCGATCGGCGCTCTCGCCCTGACCGGGTGCGCCCGGTTTGAACCGCCGCATGTGTTGGTGGATCGATACGACGGTCGAAAGATCCGGGTCGCATGCGTCGGAGACAGCATCACCTATGGTGCCGGGGTGGAAGAACGCGACGCCAACAACTATCCGAAGGTCCTCGGCGAACTGTTGGGGACCAGCTTTGAGGTCCGCAATTATGGGCGGAGCGGAGCAACATTGCTTGAGACCGGGGATCTTCCCTACCGGAGCACGGGGGAATTCAGGGCCGCAACGGAGTGGGTTCCCGACGTGATCATCCTCAAATTGGGAACCAATGATACCAAACCTCAGAACTGGAAGGGGGTGGAATCCTTCGAGGCAGACCTGAACTCCCTGCTGGACCACTTTCTGGGCCTGAAGAACTCACCCCGAACCCAGGCATGGGTGTGCCTCCCGGTTCCCGTGTTCGAATCCCGCTGGGGGATCAATTCAGACACCCTTGAAAATGGGGTTATTCCAACGCTTCTGAAGGTCTGCCAGAAGCGCAAGATCCCGGTCATTGACCTGAACGACGCGTTGACCGGTCATCCGGAGATGTTTCCGGACAAGATTCATCCCAACGCTGCTGGAGCCAGATTGATGGCCTCGACAATTTTTCAGGCCATCCGGCCTTGAAAGGAGGAGTTTCGAGCGGAAGCCGTCTTCGGATGATTGCCTGAAGTCAGCCCGGTCGAACCTTTGCCATGATTCCCCGCTCCCAGCATAGCGCAACGACCGCAGATTCGGCCGCCATCGAAACAGAGTTCCTTACCGCGCGCCGCGCAACAGTCGACGATCTTCCGGCATTGCAGGCCCTTTGGCAGCAAGCCGCCCTGCCTTGGGATGAACTTGAAAGGTACGTCACGGAGTTTGTGGTTGTCCCGGATGAAGGCGGCGTGATCTTGGCGGCCATCGGACTGCAGGTTGACGGTGATCAAGCCCTGCTTCACAGCGAAGCCATCTTGCCGAGCAACATGGCAGACGCGACTCGACAATCCCTTTGGCAACGCCTGCAGATCGTGGGGAGAAATCAAGGCGTTTGCCGCATATGGACATTGGAAGACGCGCCCTTCTGGACGGCAGTCTTCGCCAGGGCAACCCCTGAGGAAATTGCGGATTTACGCACCTCGTTTGCCGACCCCTCAGGATCCTGGTGGACCCATCAGCTCTTGGATCCAAAACGAACCCAACAACTCCTGGACGAGCGACTGGCGCTCTGGGAAGCGAATCGTCGAACTGAGTCAACCGATCTGGCGGATACCATCCAGCAGATTCGCCGCGTCTCCTACGCCATAGTTGGGATCATCATCCTGATGATGTTGTGCATGGTCCTGTACGTGCTGCTGCGGCGACCCGGTGCGATCCAAAGGATCCTCCAAGGGCTCTCTTCTCAGTGAGATCGAGTGCCCTGTCGATCTACCATCCTTCGACCGGTGTTTTCGGCACAGGTATCGCTTCCCGTTGAGCCGCCTTCGGCTCGGACTCCCGTTCAAAGCCGTCGGCCAGCGAAGGCAAGCGGTACCGGGGTAGCAGGTCTCCCGAAGTGTCGCAGAACTGCCGACGCCACAGAATGTAGCTGGCAAGGATCGCCTCGAATTCGGCGACCGATGACATCAGGACCACCTTCTTGTTGAACTCGCTGGCGGGTCCGAAGCGCTTGGCGTACCAAGGTGCTACCTTGCGAAACATCACACAGCCCAAACCCTCCCCGAAAACCTCGACCATCAGGTCCAGATGGCGCCGCAGAACCTGAATTCGATCCTGGAAGGATGGCTCCGGGAGCAGTTGGCCGGAGATCAGAAAGTACTGAGTTCGGCGGAAAAGCCATGGATCGTAGAACGCACCGCGCCCAGCGCTGACTCCTGCGCAGCCTGTCACAGCCATCATTCTGCTTGCGGCCACTGGAGTCGTGACATCGCCATTGCCAATTATGGGGATTCCGCGAACTGCCTGAACCACCTGTCGAATTCCCGCCAGACTCACAGTACCCGAAAAGCCTTGAGCCCGGGTACGCCCATGAACAAACACCGCCGCGATTCCAGCCTCCTCGAGCGCCCTGGCCAGCTCCGGAGCCGTCAGGTTCTCATCATCCCACCCCAGTCTCATCTTGGCGGTCACCGGGATGCGAACAGCCTCAATCATCTTGCGAACCAACTCCTGGGTTCGCCCCAACTCGGTCATCATCGCCGATCCCCCCCCGACCTTGCACACCTTCTTGACCGGGCATCCCATGTTGATGTCAACCGACATTGCCCCCAGGTCCTCACACACCTTGGCTGCATCCTTCATTTCTGTCGGATTGGCACCGAAGAGCTGAATGGAGAGAGGACGATCCTCCGGGCACGATTCGACCAACTTGAGCGCCTTGGGATTCCGTTCAAGAAGCGAGCGGGCGTTGACCAGATCGGTCGTGCAGAGATCCACCCCCCCGATCTCACGAACGACCCTTCGAAACGGCAGATTCGTGTAGCCTGCGAGTGGCGACAGGAACAAATTCGAATTGAGCCTGAGGGTTCCCAACTGGATCATGATGGAGACACTATCCGACGTTCCCGCCCCTTCCCATGAGATCTCGTCTTGTATGGTTCAGGAAGAACGACCGCCCTCAGCAACAGCAATACTGAGGGAATCGGAACAAGGACGTTGAAACCGTCGCCGGAGTTCATGTCCGGCAAGCGCCAAACCAACCACGGATGCGGTCTCCGCGCGCAGGACCGTCGGTCCGAGTGTCACCGGAATCAGGCCAGCATCCATGCAGAGATCCGACTCCTCCGGACTGAGATCACCCTCGGGGCCAACCAGCAATGCCACCTTTCGCGACTCCGGTGCCATTTCGAGCGCGTCCTCGATCTCGCAGGCGTCGGGCAACAGGGAGGCCATGATGCCAGAGTTCCAAAAACTTCTGTCCTTCAGGAACCCAACGAGAGATCGGGGCTTCTCGACCCTCGTAATCCATGGCGAACCGCATTGCTTGGCTGCCTCATTCACTGTTCTCTGCCAGTCCGTCCGTCGTCGACCCCAGCCAGATTCATCCGATTCCACCCGAACAACACATCGGGCCATCTGCAGCGGAACTATCAGTGAAGCCTCCAACTCGGCCGCCTTCTGCAATGTCCAATCCCACGCCTTCCCCTTGAGCAGCGCGGCGGCGAGGATCAATGAGTACGGCCGCGGCGGAACAGCCTTCAACGCTTCGATCACCACTTCAAATCGTCGGCTTCCGGCAAGGACTACCCTGGCCTCAGCGACCCCTCCCTGCCCGTCCAACAGCGTCACTGGATCCCCCACCTTCAATCGCAAGACCACTGCAGCATGGTGGCCATCGGACTCACCCAGTTCAACCCGCCCGCCGTCCCGCAACGGGAAATCAACCAGGAATCGGTGCATGGCGGCAAAACAGCGAGTTCAGCTGAAAAACTCCTTTGCCCGCTCGAAAAAGCTCTTGGCCTGAGGATTCACGTCCTCATCACACAGCCTGGCAAACTCTTCAAGTTTGCCGCGCTGAGCGGCGTTGAGGCGGGTCGGGACCTCCACTGAAACCCGGACGTGAAGGTCGCCAATGCTTCCATCCTGAAGATTCTTCACTCCGCGCCCCTTCAACCGAAACAGCGTGCCGGTCTGAGTTCCCGTCGGAATATTGATGCGAGCCTTTCCCGTCAAGGTAGGCACATCCACCTCGCCCCCCAACGCAGCCTGGACGAAACTGATGGGGACATCGCAAAGGAGATCATCATCCTCGCGCTTGAAGATCTCATGAGGCTCAACCGAGAGCACAACATACAAGTCTCCATACGCTCCACCTCGAACACCTGCCGACCCGTTTCCACTGGATCGCAACCGCGATCCGGTATCGACCCCGCCCGGAATCCGGATCCGAACGCTCGTTGATTGGTCCACACGGCCATCACCTCCACACGACCGACAGGGCTTCTCAATGACTTGCCCCACGCCCTCGCATCGAGGGCAAACCTGCTGAATCGAAAAAATCCCGCGTGACATGACCACGCGGCCACGTCCATTGCACTGCGGGCACTTGATGACCTTGGAACCCTTTTCCGCGCCATTGCCGTTGCAAACGTCACATCGCGACGGCTTGCTGAACTTTATTTCCCGTTCGCATCCGTGGACTGCCTCCTCGAGGCTGATGCGCAGGTCATAACGGAGATCCTCGCCCCGCTGGGGACCGCCAGGCTCCCGTGACTCGCCGCTTCCCCCGAAGAAGCTTTCAAAGAAATCGGAACCTCCAAATGCCTGTCTGAAGATGTCCGCCGGATCCACACCCCCAGCACCGGGCCTGAAACCCCCTCCCGCCCTGGAGCGAGGATCGAATGCCGCGTGTCCATGCTGATCGTAGGCAGCGCGCTTCTGGGGATCGCTGAGAACGGCATACGCCTCTCCCAGTTCCTTGAACTTCTCTTCGGCGGCCTTGTCACCCGGGTTCTTGTCCGGATGAAACTTCACCGCGAGCTTGCGGTACGCCTTCTTCAACTCCTCCTCGGAGGCACCCTTCGCCACGCCGAGAACCTCGTAAAAGTCACGCTTGCCGGAAGCCATGATCGGTCAGCTTGCAGCTTGGTCGACATCGGGTGAGGCGGGCGCCCTGGATACGATGACTGTGGCTGGACGGAGGAGCCTGTCCCGGCAGCGGTAACCCTTCCGAACCTGCTGCACCACCTGTCCTTCAGGCACATCAGCGACTTCTGCCTGGGACACGGCTTCATGAAGCGACGGGTCGAAGGGGAGTCCGACGGCCACGATCTCTTCCACCCCGAACTCCTCAAGGATGCCTCGCATCTGACTTTGGATCATCCCAACGCCAGCCATCAGGGTCTCAGTGGTGGTGCCGGGCTGTTGTGCCGCAGCCATTGCCATATCAAAATTGTCGACCACAGGAAGCAATCGAGAAACCACTCCTTCGACCGCTGCCCGACGCGCATCTTCCCTCTCGCGCTGGGCGCGCTTCTTGAAGTTCTCAAAGTCCGCATACAATCGAATGTACCGATCCTGAGCGTCTACCCCGCGGGCGGCTGCCGCCCTCAATTCGGCAACCTGCTCCGCCGTCAAGGCGTCGGAGGTGAGACCGGCGGTGGAGCCATCGGGTGAGAGATTCTCGGATGCGGCCGGACCAGTGACAGTTTCGCTGCTCATCTTCTTCCAAAAATTCCAGTTCAAAAGCGGTGCAGTTTAGTCATCCGGAGGTGTTGGAGCAATACTCGGCACTGCGCCAGCCGGACTCGAAAACCAACCAGGCAGATCACCAAACCAGCCCCGTTGTTTCCGGCCAACCCGCCATGAGGTTGAGGCTCTGGACAGCCTGCCCGCTTGCCCCCTTCAGAAGGTTGTCCTCGGCGCTGACCATCACCAGACGGCCGGTGCGGGCGTCAAGGCGCCATGCAATTTCAAGCACATTGGTACCCACGACATTCTTGGTATCCGGCATCGAACGTCCCTCCAGAATCCGAACAAAGGGTTCCTTGGAATACGCCTCGGCAAGGCAATGCCCGATGCGACTTGCCAAGGCCGAGGCGGCGGCGTCGCCTGTAAAGGATTCGGACGGCGCCAGGTAGAGGGTGGTCAGAATGCCACGGTTCACCGGAACCAAATGCGGAGTGAATTGAATGGTCACCGACTGGGATGCCGCCAGTGAAAGCTGTTCTTCAATCTCCGAAAGATGCCTGTGCTTGGGTACGCCATAGGCCCGGAGGCTCTCGTTGCATTCGCAAAAGAGATAATCAACATCCGCCTTCCGCCCTGCGCCGCTCACTCCACTCATGGAGTCCGCGATGATCCCACTCGAACGGATCAAGCCTGATCTCAGGAGCGGAATCAGGGGCAGCAGTATGCTGGTGGGATAACATCCTGGGGACGCCACAAGTTGGGCTTCCCGAATCTCGTCGCGAGAAAACTCAGGCAGTCCATATACCGCCTTGGCAAGGAGAGCCGGAGCCGGGTGTTCGTGCCCATAGAACTCGCGGTAAGTTTCGGGATTGCGCAGGCGGAAATCTGCGCTGAGATCGATGACTCGACAACCCGCATCCAGAAGGGGAATGGCAAACTCAGCTGCCACGCCGTGCGGCAATGCAAGGAAGACGATCTCGGCCTGGCGGGCAAGCAGTTCGGCATTCGGTTCACAGAAACGCAACACCCTGGCTTTGGGATGACTCCCAAAGCGGGGAAACACCTGGGCCACCGTCAACCCGGCAGACTGGCGTGATGTCACCGCCACCAAATCGACCATCGGATGGTTCAAAAGAAGCCGAACCAACTCTTCTCCGGAATACCCTGATGCACCTACTACCGCCACCCGTTTCGTCTTTGTCATGTTCATCATTGGTCGTCTTCCGCCACCGAGGGCATCGCAAACAAAAAATCCCCGCTGGCATGCCAGCGGGGATCATTGATCCACTCCAATCAACGCTTGGAGAACTGGAAGCGCTTCCGGGCGCCGGGTTGGCCGTACTTCTTGCGCTCGCGCATCCGAGGATCGCGAGTCAGATAACCCTCTTTCTTGAGAAGGGGACGAAAGGTGGTGTCGGCCTCCAGCAGGGCGCGTGCGATGCCGTGACGAACTGCACCAGCCTGTCCGGCCGGGCCCCCGCCCTCGACATTGACGCGGACATCGAATTTGCCCGTGGTGCCGGTCGCGACGAACGGGGCCAACACCGCGCCGCGATGCTGTTCGAGTGTGAAGTATCCTTCGAACGTACGGCCATTGACGGTTACCTTGCCGGTGCCGGCGGACACCCGCACCCGGGCAGTCGAGGTCTTGCGTCGTCCGGTCCCAAGGAATTCGGTAATCTGCGCCATATCAAAAGTCTGGGGTCAAAAGCAGGAAATTGGGAAGAACTCTAAATCTCTCAGGGAAGGATCAACCGGCGTAGGCCATCGTCCTCGGTTGCTGGGCATCGTGGGGATGCTCTGCTCCAGGATAAACCTTGAGCTTCGTCAGGAACCGGTCGCCGAGGCGGTTCTTGGGAAGCATTCCCTTCACAGCGTGCATCACAAGCCGTTCCGGGTGGGTTTCCCGAACCTGCGCCACAGTCCGATACTTTTCGCCACCCTTCCATCCGGAATACCTCATGTACTCCTTGGCTGTCTCCTTGTTGCCCGACAACACCACCTCAGCGGCATTGATCACGACAACAAAGTCACCAGCATCCAGATGCGGGGTGAAAACCGGCTTGTCTTTCCCACGCAAGGCATCGGCCACCTGAACCGCCAACCGGCCCAAAATGGCGCCCTTGGCATCAATGATCCGCCACCCACGACGCTGCACGTCAATCTTCGGCAAAAATGTCTTCATCAAAACTCCGGAAGCAAAGGAGCGGGATTTCTACCAAACGAAGTCCTCCCGTCAACATGCGATTCCTGAAATTGCGCGATTTCGCCAACTCATTCACGGTCCCACGGGCCATGATCCTTCCACAACAGCACGTCATTGTCTTCGATGGGATCTGCAACCTGTGCAATGCAACCGTGGCTTTCGTCATTCGGCACGACCGCAGCGCCCGGTTCCATTTCCTGTCGATCCAGTCCGAGCTGGGTCGCGAGATCTACACCCGCCTGGGATACGATCCGGAGTGTCCGGGAACACTGCTCCTGGTCACCGACGGTGTGGTTCTGGACCGATCCAATGCTGCACTGGGGATAGCCCAGCAGCTTGGTTGGCCGTGGCGACTGCTGACGGTGGGGCGGATCCTGCCGCAATCATGGCGGGATTTCCTTTACGATCGGGTTGCCCGAAGCAGATATCGGTTCTTTGGGCGACGGACCTCGTGCCTGATTCCGACTCCAGCACTGAAGGCACGCTTCCTGGGTGATCCAAAAGTCATTCGATGAAGTCAATGTGATCCGCTTTGCCTCCCGGAACCAACCGGGTAGCGTGCCGACAGCCATGAGGGTTTCACGATTGCTCCACACACGGTACCGGGTCGACGACCTGGATCGATCAGTCCGCTTCTATCGGGATGTGCTCGGATTGGAGGAGGTGCGTCGGCATAAATCTCCGAGAGGTTCGGAGTTGGTTTTCCTCAAGGCTCCGGAGAGTGAGGAGACCATCGAACTCTGCTCGTTTCCCGCCAGTGGCCCGGTACAGGTACAGGCCGATCTGACCCACCTCGCCTTTGAGGTCGAAAGCCTGGTCGGGTTTGCCGCCCATCTGGCATCGAAGGGATTGGCCTATTCCGACGGACCGCATTTTCGACCTGATGGATCCGGAGGCTTTGCGTTCATCGATGCTCCCGAGGGCTACGAGATCGAATTGATCCAACGTGGTCCGGCGGCAGCGGCGTCCAACCAGACCTATTGAGTTGTTCGATTGAATCCCTGTCCCGTAACACGCTGGAGATTCGGCGATCACATACTCCCTGCCAGACCTCGGGCCTGGGTCATGGGTATCCTGAATGTCACGCCAGACAGCTTTTCGGATGGCGGACGCTATCTGGAGATCGACCGGGCAATCGAGCGCGGGCTTCAGATGACCCGGGAAGGAGCCGACCTGATTGATGTGGGCGGGGAATCGACCCGCCCAGGGGCGACGCCGGTGCCGGTGGGTGAGGAACTGAATCGGGTACTGCCAGTGATCCAGGCCTTGCAGGCCGAATCCTGCCCACCGATTTCGATCGATACGCGGCACGTGGAAGTAGCCGAAGCGGCGCTTGCGGCGGGAGCACGGATCGTCAATGACATCCAGGCCAATCGAACCGACCCCCGACTCTGGGATGTCGTCCGCGGGCACCGCGCCGGATACGTGTGCATGCACATGCAAGGTGAGCCGTCGACCATGCAGCGATCTCCCCGGTATCGGAATGTGACCTCGGAGGTCCTTGGGTTCCTGCGCGAGCGGGTCGGCAGGCTTGCGACGTTGGGGATTGATCCCGAGCAGGTGGTGATTGATCCGGGGATCGGGTTTGGCAAGACGCAGGAACACAATCTGGAACTGCTTCGACAGGTGGGAGATTTCACGCGCCTTGGCCGCCCTGTCCTGATAGGAATCTCACGCAAGACCTTCCTTGGACAACTGGCTGGTGATGCTGCGGCCGACCGGCTTCCGGGAGGACTCGGTTGCACGGCCTGGGCGGCCATCCATGGGGTTCGGATCTTTCGGACCCATGATGTGGAGCCAACGGTCCGAATCCTGGAGGTGATGGCAGCCTTGCACTCCGGCTTTGGGGATTGCGGATGAACGAGATTTTTCCATGGGTGTTGCAGTGGTGGCGGCCTGCCCTCGAGATCGCGATTCTCGCCGTCGGGATCTATTACGCCTTCATTTACCTCCGCGGCACCCGCGGAGCACCCATTGTCACCGGCTTTCTGGCCTTGTTGCTGGCCACCACCCTGATTACCCGCCTCCTCAGCCTTCAAGTCCTCAACGCACTTCTCAACGAGTTCTTCAAATTCCTCGCTGTAGCCATCGTTGTCCTCTTTCAGCCCGAATTGCGTCGGATGCTCGCCCAGCTCGGCAATTTCCCACTCATGGCCAACGCCCAGCAGGAACGGGAAAAGATCGAGGTCCTGTGCGAAACCGTGGATCGCCTCGCTCCCCTGCGTATCGGCGCGCTCATCGCCCTCGAACAAGGCATCCAACTCTCCGACATTGTCGAGTCCGGCGTCACCGTGGACTGCGAAGCAACCCCGGAGATGCTGGAGACAATCTTCTTTCCCAACAACGCCATCCACGACGGCGGGGTCATCCTCAAGGGCGATCGCATTCTCAAGGCAGCCTGTATCTTTCCCCTGACCCAACGGCTGGACCTGCACAAATCCCTGGGCACCCGTCACCGCGCTGCCATTGGCCTTTCTGAAGATACCGATGCCGTTGTCATCGTGGTGTCCGAGGAAACCGGTCAGATCGCCTACGCCCATCGCGGCCGGTTGGTCCGCAATGTC
>CAZDYB010000102.1:0-11005 GCA_964509045.1 uncultured Akkermansia sp. | reverse complement strand
TCCTGTCTGTACCGCCACTAGTAGCCAAGCGCGGTCCCGGCGACCCGACCAGGTGTTTTGGTCTGGGGCGGCGAGCAAGGCCTCAGTCTCGACTCGACTCAAGAAGTCCACTGGATTTTTGGTGAACCGCTTGCTTGGGATGGCCAAAACGCGTTGCGCCACGGCCCCGAAACCCGGCTCCTGAAGTGCGACATACTGGAAGAAGGAGTGGATTGCGGCCAAACGCACGTTTCGACTCCTCGGGGTGTTTTTCCGCTCGGTCTCCAAATGCTCCAGAAACCGAAGGATGAACGGAGCATCCATGTCGGGAAGGGTCAACGCTGTCGGAAACTTCTTCAGGCGCTGATGGGCGTAGGCGATGAGGAGACGAAATGTGTCGCGGTAGTTCGCGATGGTGTTGGGACTGGCGTTGAGTTCACTCATGAGTCGCTTCGTGAAGAAGGCTTGGAGCAGCTCGGAGAACGTGGTTTGCGTTTTCATCTTCCGTCCTCCTTCCGTTCGCAGCGCTGGGTGGCCAAACGCAACAACTCGGGCACCGCCAAGAGGTACCAGTACGTATGGCGGACGTGAACGTGACCCAGATAGGTGCTCAGGTCCGGAAGATGGGCTTCCACGTCGGTTTTGGAGCGATACCAGCGCAACATGGTCTGGATGGCAAAATGGTGCCGCAGGTCATGGATACGTGGTCCGCGTCGGTCGCCGGGTTTGCGCAACCCGAGTTGGGAGGCGACCAAGAGGAACCAGCGGTTCACGGAGCAGTGGCGCAACCGCGTTCCCCGTTCCGAGACGAAGAAATTGGAACCAGACGGTCGGGGAAAGACTTCGTCACGAAGCGAGGCATACTGCCGGAGGGCTTCTTGGCTTGAGGGGTGGAGGGGTACCAGTCGGGACTTGTCGCCTTTGGCACGCCGAACGGTCACCACTCCACGGCTGAGATCCACGTCATCAGTATCCAGGCCGATGGCTTCGCCGACGCGCATGCCGGTGACCGCGAGTAATCCGATCAAGGTCGCGTAGGAAGCCCCTTTGATGGGGTTGGCCGGATCAATGTGGCGCGTAGCCTCGATCAACCGAAGGATGTCCTCCTTACGGTAAATGTGGGGCTCTCTTCGTCGGAACTGATAGGGCAAGAGCTTCTGGGCCGGAACCTCGGTACGGGGATCGAGCGTGCTCAGGTATTCGGCGAAGCGACGCACCACTCCCAGTCGGTTGGCTTTTTGTACCGGTTGGAGCTCGACGGGCTGGGTCGCCCAGCGCAGCGCCAGCTTCGTGGTGACGAAGGAAGTACGCTGCTTTTCTGCAAATCGCACGAAGTTGCGGAGCAGAATGCCACCCACCCGCAGCTTGAACCCGAGTTGCCGTCGCAACTTCAAGTAGTTGTCCAGATGCACTGCGAGCGTTTTCATCGGGCACCTCCAGGCCAAGGCTGCGCCAAGAGACGCAGCGCGTTCATGTCGACCTTCGCATAGATCTCCGTGGTCTGGATCTCTTGGTGTCGAAGTACCTGGCCGATTTGAGCCAGTGAGGCGCCCCCTTGGAGCAAGCGGCTGGCCAATGAGTGGCGGAGCAGATGAGCTCCTCGGCGGACGGGATGTAGTTGAGCTCGCGCCAAAGCACTTCGGACCACGCTTCCGACGACGCCCGAGCTGGCCAAGCCTTCGTACGGGGCCTTGCTTTGGAGAAAGACCCGGCGTGACGCCCCCCCTGAACGCCGCGTCTTGAGGTAGTCAGCAATCGCTTGGCCTACGTCGCAAGGCAGTGGCAGACGATCCAAACGCCCGCCCTTGCCACGGATGATCAATTCTCCGGCCTGCCAATCGATATCTTCCAGGCAGAGGTGCACCACCTCACCGCCCCGCAACCCAAGGCGAGCCAGGAGTAAGAGGATTGCGTAATCCCGGCGCCCCAAGCTTCGGCGTCGATCGCAGCTCTTGAGGAGCTTTTCAACTTGGGATGCCTCTAGGAATTTGGGCAGTTCGGCCATGCGCCGTGCGGCCACTGTGGGAACGGTTTTCGCCAGCGGGATGCTGATTTTGCCGCGCTGCAGCAGGAAGCCGAAGAAACTCCGCAGTGTGCTTGCTGTCGACTGCAGGTAGCGACGACCGCATCGATCACTGGCATGAAGGATGAATTCAGCCGCATCGCCTGCACTCAATTGGCGTAGCTGGATTTCGCCGGTGGGAAACCGGTGCTCGAAGAAGCGCCGAACCATCGGGAGGTAGGCGGCAATCGATCCGGAGCAAAGATTACGTTCTTTTCGGAGAAACTGTTCGTACTCCCCGACGAGCCGATCCAGGGAACTCCGGACCGCTGGCGGTCGAGGAGCGGGCAGACCGCAAGATTGGCGAAGGTGGCGAAGCAACAGAGCCATCGTGCATGAATCGCCGCTGCGGCGGCGCCGGGTCTTCGTTCGGACTTCGAGGAAGGCGCTCACCTGACGTTCGTCGAGTTGCCCGATCCTCAGCCCTCTCTCTGCAAGCCATTGGCTCAGCTCCGCCACCAAGCGGACCTTCTGCCAGCCAGTACTCCGGCAATAACCTTGCTGAGCCAAAACGGCGGCGAAGCCTTCCAGGTGTGGTGCTAGCGGCCCTGATCGCAGCGGGAACAAGTCCTCTGGACGTGGACGAAAGAAGTTGATCATGGGTGACCTTTCTCTCCTTGACCGTGTGGGCAGGTCCATGAAGCCCGAATAATGCCGAGTACGGAAGACAACAAAACGAGGTGGCTCGTGCACTTTTCGCGGAATCACCCCGTCAACTCGGCATTATTCAGATCCCGGCCCAATACCCCTTATGCCGAGCTCGGCATAAGGGGTTCTTCTGTTGGGCGCAGGGGGTGAGTTATCCGCAGATGACGCCGATGGCGCAGATTTCTCAGGGATGCGGATGGGGAAGCGGGACGGGGCGGTTATCCACAGATTTCGGCGATGGCACAGATTTCGGAGAACGTTCTGAAGAACCACGAGGCAACAATTGCCCCCGAATATCCTGGGCAACGCGGCTTCACGCGGCGGAACTTTTTCCGGATGCGGCAGTTCTTCGAGGGGTACCAAGGGTACGCAAAAGTCTCGGCACTGCTGAGACAGTTGCCGTGGACCCATCACCTGCTGATCCTCGGTCAGGCCAAGCTGCCGGATGAGCGCAAGTTCTGCATGCTTGCAGCCATCCAGCACGGCTGGAGTTCGCGCGAGTTGGAACGGCAGATCCGCACCGGTGCCGCCCTTCGCAGTCAGCCTGCGACGAAGAAGGTGTCGCCGGTAGTGACACAGATTCACCCGACGGCAGTGGACGAGTTCAAGAGCGCCTACAGCCTGGAGTTCCTCGGGCTCGCACAGGATCACTCCGAGTCCGACCTCCACGGGGCGTTGCTCAGGAATCTTGGCCGGTTCATCAACGAACTGGGACGCGACTTCTGCTTTGTGGGCTCGGAATACCAGACCCTGTTGCCGTCGAAAGCGCTCCTGCGCCGCAAGCTCCACGAACCCTACGCCCGGCTCGCACCGGAAGGCTGACTGACAGCCACAACGTCCTTCGGCTTTGTCCGTCCCTTTCGGGAAACACGGGTTCCGGGGTGGTCAGCGGCGAAGAGTGGGACCGGCAGCGACCCAAGCAGCCCCAGGATGATGGCGAGACGAAGAGGCTGCACGGGGCTTTGGAACAACCAGACCATGGCGGGAAATGGAATCCCTCACTCCACCCGGGTCCAGGGGCCGGTCACGCTGTCGGCCTGTTCCAGTAGCCCTTCAAACTGGAATTCAATGGTGTCCGGGCTCCTGGAGCGGATCTGCAAGGACCGCGCCCGGTAGAAACGTTCCGGAACATCGAGCGGCATCTGGACCTCCTTCACCGCGATCAAACCTTCGCACGCATCGAGCACCCCGTTGCCATTCTCGTCGCCGATACCCAGGACGAGTTCGTAGCGGTCCGAGACGCCATTACGATTGCAGTCGTCCGCCGGAGCCAGCTCACATTCGTCTGGCACCCCGTTGTGGTCGCGATCCTGGGAGATCCCCAACCGGATGTCGCAGGCATCCGGCCGGCCATTGCCGTTGCAGTCGGACGCCGCACCCATGGCGATCGCCAGAGCGTCGGTGATCCCATCGCCGTCACAATCCTCCTCCGTGGGCAACCCCACGGCGAATTCGCGCACAACGGTGTCTGCGCCGGTCGTGTAGGAAGCCATGATCTGGGCATGCGTCCCGGAGCCCGGCCGCACTTTGAGCCGACGGTATTCTCCGCCCGAACCCACCGTGATCTCGGTGGGGGGCACCCGAACCGCCCCGGATCTTTCCAGCATGGCGTAGTAGACTGAACTCCGATCCGCACCTGCGATCCAGGTGACCAGGTAAAGCGTGTTCCCGCCCGATCCAAGGATCGCAAGTTGGCATTCCGTCCCGAAAGCGCTTGGGGCCACGATGGCCAACGGCGTCCACACCCCGGTGCCGGCATGGAATCGGCCGGCGCGAAGCTCGTGGTCCGTGGTGAACCACGCGGCGACGGCTTCGTGTTCGTTTTCGAATTGCACCGCCACGCCGCGCCCTGCGTTGGTGGTGGGCGCCGTCGCCGTCGCCCAGTCCAATCCGTTCCACAGGAAGGACTGAAGCTCACCGCTTTTGGCTGTGACAAGGGCCAAGGCTGCGCCGGAGGTGGATCCCGCCAGGGCCATGGATTGGAGCGGGCTTGCGGCGAGCACGGTGGACGGCGTGCTCCACTGGCCCTGGTCCCGGACGGCGAAGCGCACGGACTTCGGTCCCTGGGGACCTTCGGCCGCCGCCTGGTAAAGCAGGAGCTCCTTCTCCCCGGCCTGAACCAATCGCAGGTCGAACATTGCCTCCTCCCCGGCCACCAGGGCCCCCGGGGCAGACCAGGAGGTTTGACTGGCATCCCAAACCGCCGACTTGATGGTCGACCTCGGGAACGGATTGCCCAACGCCGAGGCGTCGATCTCGGTCCAGGCCACCAACTGGCCACCGTCTGGCAACCCCAACGCGGCGACCGAGAGGATGCCGCCGGCGGTGGCCAGGGCCGTTGGCGCGGTCCAGCCGGAGGGCGAGCCCAGGCTGGCCATCACGGTCATGTTTCCCGCCGGGTCGATGCCTGTGAAGACGAAGAGCGGGTTCGCTCCGCGGGACAGGTCAAGGGCGCCGGCGGCGTAGAAATTCTCGATCAGGTTGCTGCCACGGGCCGTGAAGACCTGCGGGAGGGAGGTGGTGGGGGAGATGATTGAGTGGGTGATATTCAGCGGGGCCAGTTCGAAGCTGGGCTCGGAACCGCGGTCGATGACAAACCGCCCGATATCCCACTGCATCTGTTTCCCGGCCTTGAACGTCCACAATTCGACCTCCAGACGGAGAATGAAGCTCGCGGCGCCTTCGATCTTGCTGAAGAGATGTCCCTGCCCAATCAGCGGGTTGACCGTGAACACGACGCCGTCCACGTCCGGGGTGTCGGTCGGCGCCCCGAGCTGGAACAAGGCGGTCCCGCTGACCGCACCGTTGAGGGCTGACAACCTCAGGCCGCCGGCCACCCGGACAAAGATCTTCACTTCCGAAGAGGTGGTTGTACCGCCGAGGATGTTCCAGCGCGGCGGAGCCGGGCCGACGACGGTCGCGCCCGGCTCCGGGAAGGTGGTTTGGCTTTCCCAGGTGAACTTGGCTCCCAGCGTTCCCTCAATGACGGCGTAGATGGTGAAGGCGCGGGACTTGTCGGCGGCGAGGAGGACGGGGCCGACGTAGGGGAATTTGCTCACCACAGGCGTGGCATTGAACTGCGCCGCCATGTCCACCTTGCCCTGCGCCTCCAAACCCATGCCAAAGGAAGCCACCCGGTTGCGCCCCTGCCAATCAGCGTCGAGCACCTCGATGAAGGCCACCTTGCCCGACACCTCGGTGTCGACTTCGAACTTGTTCGAAGTGTCGTTGGCGCCCTCCGAAACCACCGGCCGGTAATCCCGGTCCCGCTCCTCAAATTCCTCGGGTGGGGCAGTCCCGACCACGACGGCCAGCGCCGCCTTCTTGTCGCGTCCGCTCACCTCGAACTCGCCGGTGCCCCCTTTCAGTTTCAGGCCCAGAAACCTGGGCCCAATCCCGGTCAACCCCGAGCCGGGTGCTCCCTCGCCAAACGGCATCTCCACCGAAAGCGCGTACTTGTAGGTCAGGTAGGCGTTGTCCTCCGGTCCCGCGGTGATGGGATCCAGTCCAATCCTCCCCTCGGTCTTGGCGGTGAACGTGCCGACCTTCATGAACCTCCCGTCGTAGTTGGCGTGTCCATCGGTCTCCCAGCCCGGCGTGTTGGCGGCGACGCCTACGGCATCGAGGATGTTGGCGGCCCATTTGGACAGCCCCAAGCCTTGCAACAATTCCTCCGATCCGTTCCCGGCGGGAGGTGGCGTGTAGTCCTTCACGGCCACGCCGCCAGCTTCCGAAATGGCCAGAAGCATCGGGCGGAACACGCCGCTGGGTAGTTCCCACAGGTTCAGCTGGCCCTCGACCCGCTGTCTCGGCCCGCCGGGCTGGGGCTTCTGGAGCTGATGCACCACGTAAAAGGGCTCCCCGTCGCGGCGGCCCGACGTTACGTCCGTAAGCCAGCGAATGACCTCGATGTAGTCCAGGGCGACGGGAGCATTGTTGACCTGGAAGTTTGCCTGGTTGAGATCGTTGATGAACGCGTTGGTGAAGGCCCGCCGATCGATCAACCACATTTCCGCCACCTTGTCGTTCACATCCGCCACCTCGTCCGGCCCGGGTTGTTCGTTGGCTTGCAGAAACCCGGGCAGCGTGACCCGAAAACGGGCGGCTTCGGCCTCCCCTTTCCAAGTCATGGTGAGCTTCTCGGCGGAGTTCTGCGGATTGAACCCGGTCGCATCCCCGCTCCGGGAGACGCCCGGCAGGAACAGCCCGAACCGGTTCATCGTGAAATCAGTGATGACCGGAGCCGGCACCTTCTCCACGGTGAGGTCGACCCGCACGTCGGGGTTGTCCGGATCCGGATCGGGCAGGCGGATCCTCCGGGTGATGAAGCCGCGCCGCTGTACCTCGGCATACAAGACCTGGGGTGTGATGGCAAAAGCCGAATAGGTGCCGTCCTCACGGGTGGTTGCGCCGCCCACCCGGTTTCCGTAGCGATTGCGAAACACCACCGAGGCCTGCGGAACCGGCCCGTCCACCGAGCTGACCAAGCCGGTGAAGGTCATGCTTCGGTCCATGAAGACGTTGACCGAAACCAGCCGCACGCCGGGGTCGATCACGGTGACCTCGGTGGCGCTCCGCCTGAGGGTCCACTGGCCTCCGGCGTGGACGGCGCTGGCCACGTCCGGCGCACCCGAAAGGTTCACCACCCCGCCGGCTGCGCGGCTTTCCCCGGAGGCGAATGCCACGGTGACGCCGGGGATCTCCACATGCCGGTCGTGACGACTATAGGCGCGCAGGTCCACGGTGTAGCCGTGGTATCGAGAGGGGAAGTTGGAAGGGGACGTATTGTCCAGCGGGCCGCCCTCGTAAGCATCGAGCATCGCCTCGCCGACTCCCGACTGCGCGAACCAGCCGTCTCCATGCCGGAAATAGACCGTCCAGCCCGGCACCGGGACCGAGCCTATGTAGGTGAAGAGCCGGCCGGGGACGCCGCTCGTCTCAAAGAACTCAGGATAGCCCGCGCTCCCGGTCTGGTAATAGGGCGGCCCGTCCGGCGGTGTGACGTAGGTCCGCCTGGTGATCCAGATCAAGCCCTGCGCCTTCCAGGTCGGCTGCAGGTTCAAGGTCAGGCGCGAATGGGTCAGCCCGGGAAACCAATGGGTCGGATCGTTTGGCGCCACCACCGGCAAAACCCCGGGCGGTGTCCAGGGCGCAATCGTCACGGAACGTGTGGGGGTCGTGTATTCCGGGTGGTTCAGCTCCAGTGTGTAAGTCCCCGGGACCAGGTCCCGGGCCAGATAGCTTCCGCTGCGGAGGACGCGGGCCCTGCGCGTGACCGGCCCGGTGACGGTGACCTCCGCCTGCGTGTCGTGGAAATGGTTGTACTTCGTCGTCACGACGTCGTTGCCGTCCGGCGACACGGACAACACCAGTTCGCGGAACGGATCGGACGACGGGTTGAGGATGGCCCCGCAGAGGTTCACGTGGTTCCGATGCACGTAGAGGTTCATGTGCGTCTCCTCGCCAGAGGAGAAGATCAGGCCGGCCCCGTGCCGTCCGGATTCGTGGGTGGCGTAAGGCCAGATGTCAGGATAAGGCCAGCCGCGCGGGAAGAGTCCAAAGCCCTCGCTGACCGTACCCGCCTCAAGGTGGTGGCCGGTGTGTGTGGCCAAGGTCGGGATCTGGATCCCCAGGATGCCGGGTGGGACGAGGGCGGTGAAGTGCCCCGATTCGTCGGTGTCCACCACGACCTGGTTTTCCCCTTCCTCGATCAGGCTCACGACCTTGTGCTCCATGAAAGTGATGCCGGGATGCGCCATCGAGTGGAAGATGCGGTGCGGTTCGTTTGAGTTCAGGACCTGCTCGACGTTGGCCAACTCCTCCGTGGCGAAAAGCCGGCCGCGCACCTTGGCCGGCACCGCCTTCAGTTTGACCTTCAACTCGCCGGTCACGCCCAGGTCCGCGTCCGCAAACGTCTCCAGCGGGAAGAACGACACGTCGAAGGCCGTCGGGCTGAAGATGGGGCCAGACGCCGCCGGCAGGTTGCTGATCGTCGTCTGCTGCTCGATCCGGGCCCAGTAGCGCCCCGGCAACAGATTCTCGAACAGGGCGCTGGCCGACCATTCCCCCCCGTCGGGTGCGGCCGACGACTCGCGTGCGATGCCCTCTGTGTTGGACTCGCGCAACCCTTCCAGCTTGATCTTCGCCCCGGCCACCGACTGCGAGGTCTTGTACGCAGATCGCGCCATCACCTTGAGTTTCGTCGGCTCAAGCGCCATGCCAATCATCTGGTCCGGCAGGGTCCCGTCCGCGTTGGGCCAGACCAGAACGTCGGTTGGCTCGTACCCCAATCGCGCCACCTTCACCCGCCAGCGGATCGGGGCCAGGGCTCCGAACGTGAAAGAGCCGTCGTCGCCCGACAACCCCGCTATCGTCGGCACCAGTTCCAAATTGTCATCCAGAAGATCCACCCCGGTCAGGTGGACGGTCATCCCTTTCAAGGGTTGATCGGGCAGGTTCCGCACCGGGTCGAACCCGCGCACCTCGACCTTGAGGTTCGTCTTGACCGGCCGGAGGAAGACGGATGCAAAGTGCGATTTCGACAGGCGCACCTTGTCGCCCACGACGATGGATCCGCCCCCTGGCGGCGGCGCGTAGGAGAGTGTTTCCCATCCGGAACGAGCCACGCGCAGCCGATAGAATCCGTCCAACAAGCCCGTCAGCACCCCCGCTCCACTCGGGTCCAGGGGGGCCGTGAACACCTGGTCAGGCGCTCCCGTGTAAACGCCGTCCGGCGCCCAGTATTCCACCGTCATGGATCCGGCCACCAACGGCGCCTGGGTGGCCAGGCAAAAGGCCTGGACATAGAGGTCAAACACCTCCTTGCCATCAACCGGCGCCAACCGGATCACCCGGTTGGTGATCCCGGCCACGGCTACGAGGTTGGTAGCGTGGGGCGCGAAGCCTGGATGCTCAACCGTCAACGCATAGGTCCCGGGCGTGACGCCGCGCAGTTCGAACATTCCGAAACCATCCGTGCTCGTTTCGTATTCCACGACGGCATCCGGAGGCGCCGTGTTGAGCTTCACCACGGCGTCCGGCACGGGGCGGCCCTGGGCTGCGTTCAGGACCATGCCATTCATCTTCATCGCCTCCTGGGCCCAGGCGGCTGGCCCTGCCAGGGCCCAGAGGAGCAAGGCGCAGGTCAGCGATGAGGTTCGCACGGAGGAAAGGAGGTGCATGAATGGGGTGAACCGGGACGACCGGGGCCCAGCTTCGATGGCCTAATGCTGGGATTTAGTCTCCGTTATAGTATTTTGATTTGAGGGTCAATCCAACATTCCGCTGCGCCTGCGGTTCGCCATCGTCTCCATGAACCGCTCCTGTCCGCAGCATGGCGGGGTGAGCATCCTCGGGACGCCGTTCTGGGCAAGAGCCCGTCTGAAAACTCCGAGGGGCGAGAGAAGAGAAGAGCCCGGCCAACCATGACGAAGCGCTCGATGATCTTACGCCGACGCAGTTCCCGATCCGATCCTGTCGGCAGTCCGTCCATCGCGAATGCAGCACACCGCAGCGGGCCGCTCTGATCAACTTCACTGAAGTGCTTCCGCAGAGCATCCAATGCTCGCGGAATCCCAGGGTTCTCCGCCCGCACCTCATCGTGGAAAAAGGCACTTCGGGGAAGAGGCAATGGGGTCGTGTCTAAACATTCGACATTTGAGCCGATCTGCATGCCCCCGGCCAATCGCGTTGAGCCCTCGGGATTCGAGAGAATGGTTTTGCGGCGAACAGGATCCCGAAGGCGTGGCGATTGCCTGGAGGTCTCAAGCAGTGACACCCCCCGGATTCCGCGGGAGCGCTTCATGCATGCGCGCTGGTTCGATCGGGATGAGTTGGTTGAACGGCTGAAGTCGGAACCGGAGGTTGCGGATCCGGGCGAACACCTCGTTGACCGTGAGGAGGAAAGGCGGGCTGAAGTGTTCGTAGGCCTGCTCTTCGGCATCCAGTTTCCAGGTGATCTGGGCGACCGCCGGTGAGAGCCGCAAGGTGGACTCCGGGCGGCCCAGCAGCAGCAGTGCGGCGCGGGTCAGCTGGCCGTCCCGGGCCAGCTTGATCTTCTCGAGGAACGTCGCGTCATCCCACAGGGGGATCTCGGCGGCGACCGGGCGATTCCGGTGTTTCTGCTGGAACTTCTGCCGGGCCAGCTGGAGGGCTGCGGGATCGAGGTGGGCGATCACGGCCCCCGGGCATAGCTGGGACGACCAATATTGAGGCCAACCCCTCCCTGACTTGTCCATCCAGTCGGCAGGTTCGACCCCACTGTTCCGTAACGCCCCGAACTGTGGTGCAACCCTCCCAGGATCTATTTGGGAGCGG
>CAZDYB010000101.1:0-11010 GCA_964509045.1 uncultured Akkermansia sp. | reverse complement strand
ACCCGCACGCTGCTCAAGCAGCGGTCGGGTCGGATCATCAACATTGCGTCGGTGATTGGCCTGATTGGCAATGCGGGACAGGCGAACTATGCGGCGAGCAAGGCGGGTTTGATCGGCTTCACGAAGTCGATGGCGCGGGAATTGGGATCGCGTGGCGTGACCTGCAATGCGATTGCGCCGGGCTTCATCGAGACGGACATGACGGCGGTGTTGTCGGAGGAGATCCGGAGCGCGCTGTTGAAGCAGATTCCGCTGGGGAATTTCGGGAAGGCGGAGGACGTGGCGGAGGCTGCCCTGTACCTCGCGGGGGTTGGCGGGCGCTATGTCACGGGGCAGGTATTGGCCATTGACGGCGGGATGGTGATGTGAGCTTGGGAAAATTGGACAGGATGCGGGCTTGACGCTCCAATCCACCCCGCCTAGACAGGCCGCGGAACTAACCAATTGAAGTACCATGGCTGAAAAAAGCATCGAGCAGCGCATCAAGGATATCATCGTTGAACAACTGGGCGTGAACGCAGACCAGGTGACCCCCGAAGCCAAGTTCATCGAAGATCTCGGTGCGGACTCCCTCGACACCGTGGAGCTCGTCATGGCTCTCGAAGAGGAGTTCGGTCATGAGATTCCCGATGACGAAGCGGAGAAGCTCGCCAGCGTCGGCGACGTCATCCGCTACATCGAGGAAGTACAGAGCAAGTAGTTCATTGTTTTGGAGCAGGGGCAGCGCGGCCCGTCCGCGCTGCCCCTTTGCTTTCCAACGACGGCCTTCCGACTTCTCCCTTTCCTTCCCCTTTCCCCTCCGTTTCCTTCCATCCCATGGGCAGCAATTGGTCTGATCGTCGGGTCGTTGTCACCGGTCTGGGCTGTGTCTCCTCGTTGGGCACGGATGCCGACACCCTCTGGAAGAACATCCTGGCGGGCCAGTGCGGCATTGGCCGGGTGGCCGGATTCGACATCACCGGTTACGAATGCCAGATCGCCGCGGAGGTGCGGGATTTTGACCCGACCCCGGCTTTCCCGACCCCGAAGGAAGTCCGGCGGACGGATCGGTTCACCCATTTCGGGGTGTATGCGGGATGGGGTGCATTGAAGGATTCCGGGTTGGACCTGGCCAGGGAGAATCTTGATGAGATCGGCGTCTTCCTGGGATCCGGGATTGGCGGCCTGTACACGACCGAAGAGCAGCACAAGGTGCTTTTGGAGAAGGGGCCGGGGCGGGTGTCTCCGTTCATGATCCCCATGCTGATCCTCAACATGTCCTCGGGGATGTTCGCGTTGTATCACCGGTTGCGGGGCCCCAATTTCGCCACGTGTTCCGCGTGTGCCACCAGCAATCACGCCATCGGTGAGGCCTGGGCGACCATCAAGCGGGGTGATGCCAGTGTGATGTTCGCGGGTGGGACCGAGGCCACCATCGTGCCGCTCGGCATGAGTGGCTTTGCCGCGATGCGTGCGATGAGCACGCGCAATGACGAACCGAAACGGTCGAGTCGGCCGTTTGACCGGGACCGGGACGGGTTCGTGATGGGTGAGGGTGCGGCGGTGCTGGTGTTGGAGGAGCTCGGTCATGCGCTGGCGCGCGGCGCGAAGATCTATTGCGAGATCATCGGGTATGGGAATACGTGCGACGCCAATCACATGACGTCGCCGGATCCCGAAGGTTCGGGGGCTGCCCGGGCCATCCAGATGGGATTGCGCCATGCGGGGATCGCGGCGGATGCAGTGGATTATGTGAACGCCCATGCCACCTCCACGCCGGCCGGTGACATGTGCGAGGTGCGGGCGTTGGAACGGGTGTTTGGGGATCATGCGAAGAAGTTGGCGGTCAGCTCCACCAAGGGAGCCACCGGTCACATGCTGGGTGCGGCGGGCGGGATCGAGAGCATCATCTGCTGCAAGGCGGTGGAAGCGCAGGTTGCACCGCCCACCATCAACCTGGACAACCCCGATCCGGCCTGCACCCTGAATTGCGTTCCCAACGTTCCCCAGGAACGCCGGATTGATGTCTTCCTCAATGACTCGTTCGGCTTTGGCGGCCACAACGCCATCGTGATCGGCCGTCGGTTCCGCGGCTGATTCCTGACGTCGATTTCGCGGGGAGCTTCCTCCCGCCGCTGTTCACTTCAGGTGGCGATCAAACCAGTCCGCGAAGTCGCGGACGTCCCCGAGCATGGTCGGCCAGCCATGCTTTTTGCCGGGGTGCAGGACGATTTCGACGGTTCGTTCGAGTTCACGGGCCCGGTTCTGGAATCGTTCGGACTGTTCGGGGGGCGTGAGCGTATCTGCACCGCCCTGATGGATGAGGACGGGGGGCAGGGACGGATGGATGTGATGGAGGGGTGAGAGGGCGAGGGCGATGTTGGTCCAGGCCGGGAGATTGGTGACGGTGGGGCCGAAGGCCTTGGTGAAGGATTTGGGTGGGCCGCCCTGGTTCAGGTTTTCGGTGGAGGTTCCCAGGTCCACGAGATCGGTGACGGGATAGAAGATGGCGACGGCCTGGACAGCGCTGCTGGCGCGGTCGATGGGATCGGGGGCATCGGAAGGGCCGGGGCCCCCGCGCGTGGCGAGCATCAGGCTGAGGTGACCTCCGGCGGATCCTCCGGTGACCCCGAGTCGGTCGGGATTGATCCCGTAGGTAGCGGCGTTGTGCCGGATGAACCGGACTCCGCGTTGGACGTCCTCGAAGATTTCCTGGACGGAGGCATCGGGCTGGGAGATGTGGCAGACGGCGAAGATGGTGTAGCCGCGACGGAGGAGTGGGGCGCACATCCAGGTGGCGACTTCACCGGGTTTCCCGGATTTCCATCCACCGGAGACCATGAGGGCGACACCGAGTCCGTTGGGAGAGGCGGGTCGGATGACATCGAGGGTGAGCGGGCGACCGTGGCGTTGGCCGTAGACCACACCGTCCTGGCGGGAGACGCTGGGGAAGAAATACCAGGCGAGGAGTGCGGCGAGCAAAGCGGCGAGGCCCAGGAGGGCGGCGAAGGCCTGGAGGGTGATGCGGAGGGAGTGTGGGAGTTTCATGGGGTGGATGATGCTGGCATTGGCGACGACTGGGGATGGGGGTAGGGTTTTGGCGCGTGAGTGAAACGGATGATCTGCCGCCATCGGTGCGGAAGCTGTTCTGGGTGTTTGTGGGAACCTTGTTCCTTTACGTGACGTTTTATGGAGCGTGCCAGGCGGTGCGGCGACGGGGCGGACCCTGGAACCTGACCTACGCGATGACGAGCAATGGGGTGCCGGAGTTGCGGATAGAGCATCCGCGATTGCTGGGGAACCAGCCTGTGACCGTGCAATTCCCGGGTGAGAAGCCGGAGCGGACGGATCTCCCGTTGATCGCGGTGTTCAGCGTGCCCATCACCAACGCCATGCCCTTTGGGCCGGTGATCTTCGTGGACAACACCCAGTTGCCGGGAACGGTGACGCTGAATTGTTTCGGTCACGTGGTGGAGATGGTTCCCCGAACCTTGTTCATCAACATGAAGGAAGTCGGATGGATCCCGGGCACGAACATCGTCTTGCAGCCGGGTTCCAAGCCGGATCCGGAACGATTGAAGACCCAGGGACAGGGTTGGCGCGGACGTTGATCAGCGGATCAGGCGTGCAGCCCGTTTCACCCAGTGCCGGTCGCGTCCCCGTTGGAACCGGGGTGCGAACCGGTCGTCATCAATGACCTCCCGGGCGAGGGTGCGTGCCGTTTCGGCATCGCCGCGGGCGAGGAGGAGTTCGGCGTACTGGACCTTGGCCCGGGCGTAACTGTTGTTGGCGAGGACCTGTTGCCAGGTGCGCAGGGCGGCATCCGTCTCGCCGAGCGCCGTCAAGGTTTCGGCCAGGGCCATCTGGGTGTGGCCGTAGTCGTGGCGCGGATCCATCGACAACGCCTGTTCCAACATGGGCCGTGCTTCCCCAGGTCGTTTCAGCCGCAACAGGCATTGGCCCAGGTGCGCGATGGCGTCGGGATCGGACGGGTCACGCTTGAGGGATTCGCGATAGCTGAGTTCGGCCTTGGCGTATTTGCCGTCCTGGAAATGGAGGTCGGCCAGGTCAAGATGATCGCGGGCATGATCCAGGTGATAGATCCGATCCTGGATCTGACGGAGTCGCGCGCGACTTTTTGCCCCGGGGAGTTCGAAGGCGATGGATCCCCCGCCTCCGGAAGCGGCGCCCTGGGTGCGATAGACCATGAAGAAATACAGAAGGGCGGAAATGACGCTGAAGACGAAGATGCAGACCGCCCAGATCCATTCCCCCCGGCGGAGGGCATCGACGAACATCCAGATCTGGAAGGCGGCTGCGATCAACAGCAACGGATTGCTCACCAGATATCCCGGATCAAACATGTCCCGCCACAGCGACGCCAACAGCATGGGCCAAGGCTACGCAGGCCCGGGCCCGGCGCCAATCGGGGAACTGGGCGGATGTTGTCGCGTTGCATCGAGACCACTCCCGAGCTTGGGATCGGTGTGACCTCTGGATAACGTCCGGTCCATGAAGGTGATCGCAACGGGCCGGGGCTGGCTGGGAATCCTGCTGATGGTGTTGCTTGCGGGGTGCGCGGCCCGGGAAATGGCGCGGGAAGGCGGATCGGGGAAAGTCCGGTTCCACGCAGCAAAGCTGGCCGAGATGGACACGGAAATCCGGGCGGCCATCGAGTCCGGCAAATGTCCAGGAGGAGTGCTGTGGGTGGAACATCGGGGGGCGATCCATCGGGGAGCCTATGGATCGAGGGCGGTGTTGCCGCAGCGTGAGGCGATGAGCGAGGACACGATCTTTGATGCGGCATCGTTGACCAAGGTGCTGGCGACGACCCCGGCGGTGATGTGGCTGATTGAACGGGGAAAGCTGGATCCGGAAGCGCCTGTCGCCCGGTACCTGCCCGGGTTCGGGATCAACGGGAAGGAATCGATCACTGTCCGCCAGTTGCTGACCCATACCAGCGGATTGCGACCCGGGATTGGGCGACGTGACAACTGGACGGGTTGGGATGGAGCGATCCAGGAAGCCTGTCGGGAGACACCGACCCATCCGGCGGGCACCCGGTTTGTCTACAGCGACATCAATTTCATCGTCCTGGGCGAGGTGGTTCGGAAGGTGTCGGGGCGTCCGCTGGAAGAGTTGGTTCGGGATGAGATCTATCGGCCGCTGGGCATGCGGGATACCGGGTACCGGCCGCGGGGCGGGCCGGGGGGATCGGTGGGACGGGTGGCACCGACGGAACGATTGAAGGAGGGGATGGTGTTGCGCGGGGTGGTGCATGATCCGACGGCGCGGCACATGGGCGGGGTGGCGGGACATGCGGGATTGTTTACGACGGCGGCGGATGTGGCGCGGTTTTCGAGGATGATGTTGAACGGGGGAGTCTTGGAGGGGCGCCGGGTATTCAAGTCCGAGACGGTTCGGGCGATGACAGCGGTGCAATCTCCGGCGGGATTGCCGGCGCGGGGATTCGGTTGGGATATCGATTCGCCGTATGCCGGGCCACGCGGGGCGCATTTCGGGGCAGGTTCGTACGGGCACACGGGATGGACGGGGACATCGCTTTGGATCGATCCGGAGACGGCGACGTTCGTGGTGTTCCTGTCGAACCGGAATCATCCGACCGAAGAGGGGGATGTGCGGGCATTGCGGAGGAGGCTGGGGACACTGGCGGCGGAGGCGCTGACGGATGTTCAATGGCCGGTGAAGGTGGGGTGGAATGGGTCCGGGGAATGGAGCGGCGACAACTGGGGTTGGGGTGCTGCGGACCGAGAGGAGGGACGGGAGGTGTTGAGTGGGATCGATGTGCTGGAGCGGTCGGGGTTTGAGGGGTTGCGGGGGCGACGGGTGGGGTTGATCACCAACCACACGGGAAAGAACCGGGCGCGGCAGTCGACGATCGACCTGTTGCATGGAGCGCCCGGGGTGACCCTGGTGGCGTTGTTCAGTCCGGAACATGGGATCCGGGGATTGCTGGATGAGAAGGTGGCGGATGGGCGGGACGAGAAGACGGGTTTGCCGGTTTACAGCCTGTACGGAGAGCGCCGGATTCCGACGTTGGAACAGTTGCAGGGGTTGGATGTGTTGGTGTTCGACATCCAGGACATCGGGTGTCGCTTCTACACGTACATTTCGACGTTGGGCAACAGCATGGAGGCGGCGGCGAAAGCCGGGGTGGAGTTCATGGTGTTGGATCGGGTGAATCCGGTGAATGGGGTGACAGTGGAGGGGCCGATGGCGACGGGTACGCCGAGTTTTATCGCGTGGCACCGAATCCCGCTCCGGCATGGGATGACTGCGGGTGAACTGGCGCGGATGTTCAATGAAGAGCGCAAGATCGGAGCGCGATTGACGGTGGTGCCGTGTTCGGGATGGCGTCGGGCGGACTGGTTCGATGCGACGGGGCTACCCTGGACGAATCCGTCGCCCAACATGAGATCGCTGACGGAGGCGACGCTGTATCCGGGAGTGGGTCTGATGGAGTTCTGCGCGGTGAGCGTGGGGCGGGGAACGGGCACGCCCTTCGAGGTGATTGGAGCGCCCTACGTGGACGATGTGCGATTCGCGCGGGAGTTGAATGCGGTGGGATTGGTGGGTGTGCGGTTTGTGCCGGTGCGATTCACGCCGACGGCGAGCGTGTTTGCGGGCAAGGAATGCGGTGGGGTACAGATCATCCTTACGGATCGGGACGCATTCCGTGCGGCGGACCTCGGGGTGGTCCTGGCGACGACCCTGCACCGGATGCATCCGGAGGAGTTGAAGTTGGACAAGATGACCGGGTTGCTGAGCAACGAGGATACGCTTGGGCGGATCCGGGCAGGAGCGAAGCTGTCGGAGGTGCGTCGAACGCGGGACACGGGCCTGGACGAGTTCCGACGGCGTCGCACGCGGCATCTGCTGTACCGGTGAAGTGGGTTCTGAATAAACCCTCCGGTCACCAGTCAGGACGTGCATCTTCGGAATCCGGAGATGCTTCCATGAAAACGAAACAAGTTGCTGTCATCGCCACACTGGTCATCGGCTTGGGACCATTGACATCACAGACCCAGGCAGGTGACCGCGAGTGGGCGGTGGCCGGTAAGGTCCTCACCGGTGTGGTCGCCGCCAGCGTGTTGAGTCGGGCGCTGGATCCCGCTCCCCCGGTTGCCACCACGGCGGTGGTCTATCAACAACCGGTCTACGTGGCGCCTCCGCCGGTTTACGTCGCTCCGCAACCCGTGGTCCATTACCCCGCTCCTCCCCAGATCATCCATTACGCGCCGCCGCCCACGGTGGTGGTGCATCAGCCGGTCTACTACGTTCCGGCCCCCGTTTTCGTCCCGGCCCCACAACCCGTCCTGATACGACACCCGCATCGGCGGGTGGGCTTCCGGGCAGGATTCTGCTGGTGAGTGCCAGCAGGGCTAACGCATAGGAGAGAGCCAGCCCGCCGGCATCCATGCTGGCGGGCTTTTTTCCGATATCATCCCTTCCTTGCCCCCGGCCTTGATTCCCTCCGCCCGCTCCCCAATCTCATGTCGCGTGCGTCCTATCACTCCATCGAACCGGTCGTCGACCTGCCTGGCATCGTTCGGTCGTCTCCTGAATCCGTCCGGCCGGCCCTGATGGAATCCTTGGTCAACACTGCACGGGCGCGGGTGACTGTGGATGGCAAGTTCTTCCGGTTGGAGGGGCGCAAGTTTCATCCGCGGGGAGTGACGTATGGTCCGTTCGAGTCGGGACCGGGTGGAGTGGGGTTTGCGGGGTTGGAACAGACCCGGATCGATCTGGAGCGGTTGCGGGAGTTGGGTGCCAACACCGTGCGGGTCTATCACGTTCCGCCGCGCTGGTTGCTGGACCTGTTCCACGAGTACGGGATCAAGGCGATCGTCGACATCCCGTGGAACAAGCACCTGTGCTTCCTGGATTCGGCGGAATCGCGGCAGGAGGTGCGGGATCGGGTGCGACGTGCGGCGTCGGCGGTGAAGGGGCATCCGGCGGTGCTGGCCTTGAGCGTGGTCAACGAGATTCCGGCGGACATCGTGCGATGGAGCGGAGCGGAGGCGGTCTCGGAGTTCCTGGACAGCCTGGTATTGGAGGCGAAGGCGGAGGACCCGGGGTTGCTGTGTACCTTTGGCAATTATCCGCCCACGGAATTCCTGAGGCCGCGTCTGGTGGATTTCCTGACCTTCAATGTCTACCTGCACGAGCGGCGCCCGTTTGAAAACTATCTGGCCCGGTTGCAGATGCTGGCGGACACCCGGCCGCTGGTGATCGGGGAGTTTGGCATCGATTCCATCCGGGAAGGCGAGGTGCGGCAGGCGGAGATCCTGGGTTGGATGCTGGAATCGGCCTACAGGGCGGGGTGTGCGGGGGTGTTCGTGTACAGCTTCTCGGATGACTGGTTCATGGACGGTCGAGCGGTGACGGACTGGGCGTTTGGACTGACGACCCGGGAGCGGGTACCGAAGCCGGCGTTTGAGCAGGTTCGGCGGCAGTTTGCGCAGGCTCCCTATTTTCCCTTGCCGGCCGCGCCGCGGGTTTCGGTGGTGATCGCCAGTTACAACGGGGCGGCCACCTTGAAGACCTGTCTCCAGTCGTTGGAGAACCTGAACTACCCCGACTACGAAGTGATCCTGGTGGATGATGGCTCCACCGATTCCACGCAGGAGATTGCCCGGATGTTCCCGCGGGTCCGCAATCTGCGGCATGATCGCAACCAGGGATTGAGTGCGGCGCGCAATACCGGGATCTACGCGGCCACCGGCGAGATCATTGCCTTCACGGATTCCGACTGTCGGGCCGACGAAGACTGGTTGTACTACGTGGTGGCGGACCTGCTGCATGCGGGGTTTGCGGGGATGGGCGGACACAACCTGTTGCCTTCGGACGATTCGGTGGTGGCAGCGGCTGTGATGGTGTCGCCGGGCGGGCCGGCGCATGTGATGCTGACCGACCGGGTCGCGGAGCACATTCCGGGTTGCAACATGGTGTTTCACCGGTGGGCATTGCTGGAGTTGGGTGGATTCGACCCGGTGTATCGGAAGGCCGGGGACGACGTGGACATCTGTTGGCGGTTGCAGCAGCAGGGGTATCGGATCGGGTTCAGCCCGGGTGGATTCGTCTGGCACTACCGCCGGAACACGGTGCGGGCGTATCTGAAACAGCAGGCTGGGTACGGGGATGCCGAGGCGTTGCTGGAGCGGCGGCATCCGGAGAACTTCAATCGGTTTGGTGGGTCGATCTGGCATGGGCGCATCTATTCGACGGCCAAGATCGGGGTCGAGACGAGTCGCCCGATCATTTATCACGGGTTGTTCGGCACGGGTTTTTTCCAGAGCATCTACACGCCGAACCCGGGGCTCACGCTGTTGGTGGTGACGAGTCCGGAATACTACCTGCTGGTTTCACTGCCCCTGCTGGTATTGGGGTCGGTGGTGCCGTATGTCGGGACGATCGGTGCTGCGTCGGTGCTTCTTTCGCTGGGGTTGTGTGTGGCGGCGGGCATTCAGGCGGATCTGCCCCGGTGCCGTTTGCGATGGTGGTCGCGTCCCCTGGTGGCGTTGCTTTTTCTCCTCCAACCGCTGGTCCGAGGGTGGGCGCGGCATCGCAATCATCTTCGAGGTCAGCAGACTCCGTTGAGTGCGCGGGAGACGCTTCAATCGCTGAGCCTGGAAGGACAGGGGGGGAACCTGAATGTCGTCCGTTACTGGGCAGAACGCGGGATTGACCGGACGGCATTCCTGCGGCACGTGCTGGAAAAGCTGGACCAGCGAGCCTGGCAGAACAAACCCGACAGCGGTTGGGGTGGGCACGATGTTGAAGTGTACGGCAGTCGATGGGCGTTGCTGCGATTGGTCACAGCGGTGGAATCGTTGGAGAACAGCACCCAGGTGTTGCGGTGTCGGCTCGACAGTTCGTGGAGCTTCCTGGCCCGGGCCGGCTTTTCGTCCCTGGCCGGCATCCTACTCATTGTGATCGGCACCCTGGGCGGATGGTACTGGGCGAGTCTTGCGTTGTTGCCGCTGCTGGCGTGGCGGATCTGGATGGCCGAACGGGATCTGGTGCGGTTGATCGTGATCTTCCTGGATGAACGCGCCCGTGAATTGGGCTTGGTAAAGCTGCCACCCAAACCGGATTCCGCGCCCAAGCCCTGATGGTTCACTGGGTTCACTGCCCGGCAGGGTCCGTGGATTCCGCCGCATCGGCGGGATCGGTTTCAGGGGTTGGATCGTTCGTTGACGGTGGGCCGACCAGGACGACGAACTCGCCCTTTCTTGGCCTTTTCATCAGGTCGGCGGCCACTTCCTGGGCGGTTCCACGGATCCATTCCTCGAAACGCTTGGTCAACTCCCGACAGGCCACCACCCGGCGCTGGGGATCGAGCGCGGTGATCTCGTCGAGCAACTTCTGGATCCGCCAGGGCGATTCGTAGAGGCACAGGGTGCCTGGAATCTTGAGAAGGGCGGTGAGTCGACGCTGGCGTTGCCCGGCCTTGACCGGGAGGAAGCCGGCGAAGTGGAACTCGTCCGTGGCCAATCCGCTCGCCGTCAACGCCGCGACCATGGCGCACGGACCCGGCACCGGTTCCACCCGGATCCCGGCTGCCACAGCATCTGCCACCATCCGGGTGCCAGGATCGGAAATGCCCGGACTTCCGGCATCGGTCACCAAGGCGACCGTCCCGCCCCCGCGCAATCGTTCGAGGATTTCCACGGAACGTCGCGCTTCGTTGAATCGGAAATAGGAGACGAGCGGTTTGCGGAGGTTGAAGTGCTGAAGAAGTTGCCCGGTGCGCCGTGTATCCTCGGCTGCCACCAGGTCGCATTCCCGCAATACCCGGAGGGCGCGCAGGGTGATGTCTTCAAGGTTCCCGATCGGGGTGGCGACCAGATACAGGGTTCCAGGAATCAGAGGGGGCGGAGTGGCGGCTTCCACGGGGCCGGACGCTATCCGGCCGTTGGCGTGTGGCGGAGCGGAATCGGGCGCCTGTTGCGTGGTTCACCCGCCAACGAGGGGAATGGACCACGAAAGACACGAAACACACGAAAA
>CAZDYB010000100.1:0-11075 GCA_964509045.1 uncultured Akkermansia sp. | reverse complement strand
TGATCATCTGCGTCATCTGCGCAATCTGCGGATCAAACTGCCTTTTCCAGGTTGAAACCTCCACCCCAACCCAGGTGCGACCTGGGCCGGAACCATGCAGTCGGATCGGTCGTCCCGACTGAGATCCGAGCCAACGTTGTGATCCTTACGCCGGAGGCGTTCCAGCCGGTGGCACGGGGTTGCGAAGCAATATCCCGGGACATGCGTCCGAAGGGGTTTGGGAACCCTCTGCAACCCCTCCGGGGTGGAGGCGCACCCGAGGACCTTGCGGACCCCGCGGCCGTCGAACCGGACATGTTCCATTTCGACACCACCGCGGATGGCCCAATCCCCAAGCCTGGAATCGAGGAGCACTTCATGCGGACGCGTCTGGGTCGAAGGTGAAGCCCGGGAGAGGGAGCTTTGCAACGAGGTGCAGGAGTTGCGGGAACGTCTGGCCCGGGCGGGGCCCGATCGTCGGTGTGGACTATGCCAGCAGTCCCCGCACGACTTCCCCGGCGACGTCGGTGAGGCGGTAGTCGCGGCCGGTGTGGCGATAGGTGAGGCGTTCGTGGTCGAAGCCGAGCAGGTGCAGGATGGTTGCGTGGAAGTCGTGCACGTGGACCGGGTTCCGGCCGACGTGGATGCCGAAGTCGTCGGACTCGCCATGGACGGTTCCGGCTTTCACGCCTGCGCCGGCGAGCCACGAGGAGAAGACCCAGTGGTGATGTTCACGGCCCTTGTGGTTGGCGGTCTCGTTGAAGGGCGTGCGGCCGAATTCGGTGGTCCAGACGACGAGGGTATCGTCGAGCATGCCGCGCTGCTTGAGGTCGCGCAGGAGGCCGGCGATGGGTTGGTCCACGTTCTTCGCCAGCGGCGTGTGGGTGAGCATGTCCCCGTGGGCGTCCCAGTTGTCGGAGGAGCCGACGTCGATGAGTTCGACGAAGCGGACGCCGCGTTCCGCCAAGCGGCGGGCGACGATGCATTGCCAGGCGAAGCCCTGGGTACTGCCGCGTTCGAGTCCGTAGAGGGCCAGGGTGGCGTCGCTTTCGCGGGAGAGGTCGAACACATCGGGCAGCTCCATCTGCATGCCGAAGGCGGTCTCGAAGGACTTCATCCGGGCGTCGAGCAGTGGGTCGAGCGCGCGTGGGGCGAGGTGGCGATGGTTCAGTTTCGCCATCGCGGCGAGTTCCAGTTCCTGGAGGCGGCTGGTCGCGACGCGGCGGCGGAGATTGGCGACGGGTTCGGCGCCGGGGACCACGAGTGTGCCCTGGTGTGCACCGGGCAGGAAGTCGCTCGCCCAGACCTGGCCGCCGGCGTAGGGCGTCCTGGGAGCGATGACGACGAACGACGGCAGGTTGCGGTTTTCGGTGCCGAGACCGTAGCTGACCCACGAGCCGAGGCTGGGCCGGGCGAAGGTGAACGAGCCGGTATGGATGCCGAGGGTCGCCTCGTAGTGGTTGGTGTGATCCGACTTCATGGAGCGGATCACGCACAGGTCGTCCACGCATCCGGCCATGTGGGGGAAGAGCGAACTGACCTCGGTGCCGCAGCGGCCGTGGCGACTGAATTCCCATTGGGGCCGCTTGGCGAACATCCTGAAGTCACCCTTGCGACCCTGGAACTCGTCCACGGAGATCGTCTTGCCGGCATTGGCGAAGAGCCTGGGTTTTGGGTCCCAGGAATCCACGTGTGACACGCCGCCGCTCATGTAGAGGAAGATGACGCGTTTGGCCTTGGGCTCGAAGTGGGGTGCGTGCGGCTGCAACGGGTCCACCGAACCGGAACGCATGGCGTCCTCGGCGAGGAGTTGCGAGACGAGCCCCGGGAACAGCAGCGAGCCACCGGCCAGCGAACGCAGGAATCCGCGGCGGTTCGGGTCGAAGGAGCGGGGAGGTTTCATGGTTCAATCCACGGTCAGGAATTCGTTGCTGCCGAAGAGCACACGGGCGAAGGCAGCCCACGCGGCGGATTCGCCGGCGTGGTTCCCTGCCGTCGCCAGTTCATTGCGGTAGGCGACGAGGAATTCCGTGGCCTCGGTGGATTCCCCCGGGTGCGGATCCCGGCCCAGGGCCAGCCGGTAGGCCGCCTTCACCCGCCCTGAATCCCCGGTTGCGGCGGCGAGCACGCGGGCGGCGAACTTCTCCGCGCTGGCGTGGACGAAGGGATCATTCAGGAAGAACAGCGCCTGGGTCGGCACGGTGGTGGTGCGGCGCTCGGCGGTGCTGGCGTTGGGATCGGCACCGTCGAAGAGCGCGAGGAACGGGTGCCGTCTTATCCGCTGGGTCATCAGGTAGACACTGCGCCGGCTGTGGTCATACACCGCGTTGAACGGGCCGTGCTGCGTGTAACCCCAGCCCGTCGGCGCCGGGAACGGGTGACCTTCGCCCGGTGTCGGGTCCAGCGCCCCGCTGACGAACAGGAGTGCGTCGCGCGTTTCCTCGGCCCCGAGCCGGCGACGGATGAACGGGGAAAAGTCGGAGGAATCCTCCGCGTTCAGCGAGTCCGCGTTCAGTCCGGCAACACGCGTCGTTCCCGGAATGATCGGACAGTCATCGGGAGCATTGCCCGCCGAAGACGGATGCCTGGCCGCTGGCTCACCGGACCCTGAATACCTGCTGCCCTGCCGGTAGACCGCGCTGTTCATGATCAGCCGGTGCAGTGCCTTGATGGACCAGCCGCCGCGGATGAATTCCGTCGCGAGATGGTCCAGCAGTCCGGGATGTGTTGGTGGCTGGCCGCGGGTGCCGAAGTCATTCGGTGTCTTCACCAGGCCCTGACCGAAGTGGTACTGCCAGATGCGGTTCACCATCACGCGGGCGGTGAGTGGATTGCCGGGGCTGGTGAGCCATTCGGCGAGTTCGAGCCGGCCGCTGCCTGTCGCGCCCCTGGGCAGGGAGCCGCCGCCCAGCACCTGGAGAAACCCGCGGGGCACCTCGTCACCTGGCTGATCGGGTTCACCCCGCCTTTGGATGCGCGCATTGCGGGGTGTGCCTTCGCTGGCCCCGTAGGCCAGCGCGAACGGGCCGTCCGCCAGCAACCTCTCCAGTTCCCTGCGGGCCCCCTCCGCGTCGGACCTTGCCTGCGCGAGCTGGTCGCGGAGTCCTGCGACCTGACGTCGCCGGGCCTCCTTTTCGCCTGCGGCAAGGGTCACGGGTGCGGCATCCAGGGAAGGCAACGCGGTTTCGCGGAAGACGAAGTTGTCGGCATCCAACGTGGGTTTCACGCCGTCAAGGTGGCCGTAGCTGTCGATGAAGGTGTAGTCGATGCTGCCATCCCAGTTGCCGGCGAACTGGCCCGTGAACCCGGTCCGCGCGGTCGCCGACGCGAGCACGCCGGTGTAGCTCCGCGACTTGAGATCGAGCGTGAGCTGCACCTGGTACCATTCGCCGACCTTGAGCGCGCTGACCCTGTCGCGGGACTCGCCGCTGCGACGGAAGAATTCGCGGCCATTGAAGAACAGTTCCACAGCCGGTGCCGGCCCCGGACCGTGCCCGGCGTAGAACCGCCATGAGCCGTCGCCCCCTGCCGACGCATCGGCGACGCGGAAGTCGAAGCCCACGAACAGGCGCGGGGTCCTGTCGGCCTGCCAGCGGTTCGTGAGTGTCTGGCCAAAGCCATTGTAGACGCCGCTGTTCGGCAACCGGACGCCGAGCTGGCCGGCCGGGTAGAGGTTGAGGAACGGACTTTGCGCCGCGGCGCTGATCTTCACGACGCTGTTGGGTCCCGGTCCCCACGGTGAGGCGGGCGGCGTGTTGTCGTGCTGGAGTTCGAAGTCGCCATCGATCCCGGCGAGTTGCTGGAGCTGCGAGTTCACCACCGCCGCATCCGTTTCCCCGGTCTTGGCGAGGCCCGGCGACGTGGCGGATACCGGCGGGATGGGCTGGGCCTGCACCGCGAGATTGTCGAAGGCGATGGCGGAGTGCGGGCCTCCGGCGGTGGTGGGCGAATCAAGACCGAACGCAGCGACACCCTCCGGCCAGCGTCCCTGCAAAGCCTGTCGGTCGAAGGCGACCACGTCGCCCGGTCGACCGACGCTTCCCGCCAGCGTACCGCGCACGAGATCCAACGTGAGCTGGAGCTGGAACCATTCGTTGGGCTGCAGGTCCCGCAGGTGATGGACGGACTCCCGCAGGCGCAGGACGGCCGCGCGGCCGGTCAGCAGCACCTCCACGACCGGGGTGCCGTCGGCGGCCCCGAGCCAGAAGCGGTGTGGCACAACGGCGTCGTCGCCGGCGGAGATCCGGAAGTCGAGGTTCGCGTGGAGGAGGTCGGGTTTTCCGGGTGCACCCGTGGACGACGACGTCGTGGGGTTCTGGTTTTCCGCGGAAGAAGTGAGTCCGGTCCCCTCGACTTCCGCGGGTTGGGAGAAGGGAACTGCCTGGGTCAACCGGTAGCCATTGGTGCTGGCCGCGACACCTGCGCCGACCCGGCCGAGTGGATACAGGTTCTTGAAGGGGCTTTGAGCGTCCGTTGTCACCGCGATCGGGCCGTCATGAACCCACGGCGGGACGAGCACGCCCTTGCTGCCGCCGGCGGCCGGCGCCTGCATCTCGAAGTCGCCGTCGAGGTCGTCCAGCGAGCGCAGCACGGCGGCAGGTGCGGACAGCTTTGCGCGTTCGATGCGTTGCATCAGCGACGCGACGTGGTGTTCGAACTCACGCCATTTCGGCCGGGATTCCTCGGGTGGCACCAGCGGCACGAGTGCGCGGCTCCTCTGTTTCTGCTCGGAGCCGGGGAAGGCGTAGCGGGTGCTGTCGAAGATGCCGTAGAGCGCGTAGTAATCGGGCAGTGAAACCGGGTCGAACTTGTGGGCGTGGCAGCGCGCGCAACCGAGTGTCAACCCGAGCACGCTCTGGCCGAGCGTATCGATCGTGTCCTGGATCGTGAGGTGATGGTAATTCTCCGAGTCGAAGCCAAACCGGCGCGAGACGGCGAGGAAACCCGTGGCGGTGACGCGCTCCGCGTAACGTTCGCGCGGGCCGGCCTTTGCCAGGATGTCGCCGGCGACCTGTTCGCGGAGGAATTCGTCGTAGGGCTTGTCCGTATTGAAGGCGTTGATGACGTAGTTGCGGTAACGCCACGCGACGGGCACGGGATAGTCGGCCGTCTCGCCTGCGGTGTCGGCGTAACGGACGACGTCGAGCCAATGCCGGCCCCAATGTTCGCCGTAGGCCGGGGAGGCGAGCAGACGGTCGATCAGGCGGGAGTAGGCGGACGATGGAATCCCGGGGGCAGCTGAGCCGGAATCGGACTGGGCAATCCCGTCTGCCTGACTTCCTGTTTTCCGGTTTTCCCGATCCGCCTCTTCCGAACATTCGCGGACAAACGCCTCCACTTCGTCCGCGGTGGGCGGCAGGCCCGTGAGGTCGAAGGTGGCCCGCCGGATGAGCGTGCGCGCATCCGCCGCGGGTGTGGGTGGGTGTCCCGATGCTTCCAGGCGTTCGAGGATGAAGCGGTCCACCGGGGTTCGGGCCCACGTGGTCAGGGAGACGGAAGGTGGCGCGGGATTCCGGATGGGCTGGAAGGCCCAGTGCGGGGCAGTGGAAGTCTCGGCGACCAGGCTGGACGCGGCCAGCAGGCCTGCCAGGACCGTTGGCAGGGAGGTCGTCGTGTGCCGGCCCGAGCGAAGTGCAGTGCCCCCCTGTGGCGTGGGCGGTCCGCCTGCGCTGCGGACGTCGACCGGCATGCGCCCCGGTTCCCAGGGTTCCCAGTCCACGGACGGCTGCGTTTTCATGCCAGCACCCCCCGGATGACTTCGCCCTCGACGTTGGTCAGGCGGCGGTTGATGCCGTTGTGGTAGAACGTGAGTTTTTCATGATCGAGGCCAAGCAGGTGCAGGATGGTCGCGTGAAAGTCGGGGATCGTGACCTTGTCCTGACCCACGAAGTAGCCGAGTTCGTCGGAAGCGCCGTAGTGATGTCCGGGTTTCACGCCTGCGCCGGCGAGGAAACAGGTGAACGCCGTCGGATGATGGTCGCGACCCGGAGAATCGATGCCCTGCGTGGCGGGGCTGCGGCCGAACTCGGTGGACCAGATGAACAGCGTGTCCTCGAGCATCCCGCGTTGCTTGAGGTCCTGGATGAGTGCGGCGACGGGCCGGTCCATCGTGGCGGCCTGGGTATCGTGATTCTCCTTCAGGTTCTCGTGTCCGTCCCAGTTGATGCGCGGGCTGCCGAACGCGCCGCCGTTGATGATCTGCACGAAGCGGACGCCACGTTCCAACAGCCGCCGCGCCATCAGGCAGTTCCGCGCGAAACCCCTGTTGGTTTCATCCCCGATGCCATAGAGCCGTCTGGTGGCCTCGGGTTCGCCGTCGAGATCGGTTGCCTCGGGAATGCTCAGTTGCATGCGGGCGGCGAGTTCGTAGGCGCGCAGTCGGGCGGCGAAGGTCGGGTCGTCGGGATGGTCGTCCGCGAAGTGGCGGTTCATGTCGGCGAGCAATGCAAGGTCCGCCTCCCGGGCGGCGCCGCTGATGGACGCGGGTGTGTGCAGGTCGGCGATGGGTTCGCGCGAGTGGGTGCGGAACGGCACGCCCTGGTGGTTCGCGGGCAGGAAGCCGGCGGTCCAGTTGATGGAACCGCCCGCGGGCAGACCGCGGGGATCGGGCAACACGACGAACGCGGGCAGGTTCTCGTTCTCCGTGCCGAGCCCGTAGCTGAGCCAGGCGCCCATGGAGGGAAAGCCGTTCAGCGTGAACCCGCTGTTCATCTGGAAGGTGGCGGGCGTGTGGTTGTTGCTCTTCGCGAACATCGAGTGGACGAAGCACAGGTCATCCACGCAGCCGGCGAGGTGCGGGAACAGGCTGCTCACCCACGAACCGCTCTGTCCGTGCCGGCGGAACTCGTAGACGCTCTTCATCAGCTTTCCGGGCTGGCCGAAGAAGCCGAGGTTCTCGCCCTTTCCCTCGAGTGACTTGCCGTGCATCCGCTCCAGCTCCGGCTTGTGGTCGAAGGTGTCGAGATGGCTGACCCCGCCGCAGCAGAAGACCTGCACCACGCGTTTCGCCTTCGGCGTGAAGTGCGGCAGACGCGCCGAACCGGCCGCCGGGACGATGCCCGCGCGGGCCTGCTCACGGCTCATCAGCCACGCCAAGGCCACCCCGCCGAGACCACCGGCGGTGTGCGACAGGAAATGGCGGCGGGAGAGGAGCGGGGTGGAGTGGTGGGAAGCAGGGTTCATGGGCGAACCGGAGCAGGGCAGGCTGCCAGCCAGCCGGAGCGGTTGGGGTTGGGTGGGAATCGGGCCAACGAGGTGTTGGTCCGAAGCGAGTCGACAGCGGTGTCGTTGCGGGTGGTCAGCGACTCCCCCTTCGGCAGGGATGGGGGACACTCTGCCGTCGTGCGGGAGCTCCCCAGGCCTGGGTGGCGGGGATTGCGCGGCGGGGTGTCGGGTCCGGAATCCGCGCTCCAGGTCAAGCCTGCTGGCATTTCACCGCACATAGACAAACTCCGTGGAATTGAGCAGCGCCCAGCAGACGCTGGCCAGCCCCCGTTCACGGGCGGCGGCCTCGGCCCGTGATTGTTCGGCGGCGGTGGCGGGCCGGCTGAGGGCAAGTTCGTAGGCGGCATTGACTGCCCGGGGAAGATCGCCGCCGGCTGACTGGAGCGCGCGTTTCGCCAGCTCGGCGGCCTGGCGCTGCACGAAGGATCCGTTCATCACGCTCAGCGCCTGCAACGGCGTGGTGGTCACCCCACGGCGCGGTGTCTTCACCGACGGATCGGGGCAGTCGAATGCATCGAGCAGAGGTTCCTTCCCGGAATTGATGTTCATCCGATAGATCGTGCGGCGGTTGAACTCGGGTTCCCCCTTGTCGAACAGGTGGTAGAACGTCGCGCCATACTCCGACGTGGTGAACGGCCGGAAACTCGGGCCGCCGACCTGCGGATTGAGCTGTCCGCTGACGGCCAGCATGGCGTCGCGCACGGCCTCGGCTTCCAGCCGGCGCGGGGTGAACCGCCAGAGGAAGGTGTTGTCGGCGTCACGGGCAGTTTCGATTTCCGATTTCCGATTTCCGACTGAGGCGGCCTGCCGATAGGTCGCCGAAGTCAGGATCAGCCGGTGCAACGCCTTCATGCTCCAGCCGCCCGCGATGAATTCGGATGCCAGCCAGTCCAGCAGTTCAGGATGGCTCGGACGGGCCCCGCTCAGGCCGAAGTCGCTCGGGGTCGTCACCAGGCCCTGGCCGAAGTGGAACTGCCAGACGCGGTTTGCCATCACGCGGGCGGGCAGCGGATTCCGCGGATCCGCCAGCCAGTCGGCGAACCGCCGCCGGCGTTCCGCCTCGGGGGCATCCGGCGCCAGGGCGAAGTCTCCCGGCAAGGTCGGGAACTGTGTCAGGGCGCCCGGGGCCACGACATCGCCCGGCTTCTTCACGTCGCCGCGCAGGAGGACTTTGGTGGGAGCCGGTTGTTCGCGTTTGCCGGCGTAGGCGAGCGGTCCGGCCTTTTCAGCGGCGGCGATTTCCTTCCGGGCCTGTTTCATCTGTGCCAGGGCCTGCTCCCGGGCAGTGCGTTGCTCCGGGTTCAGGTGGGCAAGAATCTCGGCGGTGGAAATCACGAAACCGCCCGCGCGGAACGCGGTGGCGACTTCGGCGGCATCCAACGCCCGGTCATACAGCGCGGCGTGTCGGATGGCGCCGGTCAGCCACGGGTTGCTGCCGCCGAGATGCCGGCGGCCGAGGGTGATGCGGGCGTTGCCGGCCTTGAACGTCACCAATGGTCCGGCGGCGTAGGGTTGGCCGTAAGGTTCGCCATTGCGGAAGAGCGCCACCCGGTTGTCGGCCGAATAGACCGCGGCGAGGTGGATGAGGGTGCCGGGCGACGTCGTTTCCTCTGGCGCATCGAGGTCGCGGGTGCGGACAAAACCTTCGCTGCCGGCCATCCACTTCTTCGGTTGCCGCTCGGCGAAGACGATGGCGTCGAACTGTGTTCCGTCCGCCGATTCCAGGGAGATGGCCGCACCACCGCCCTGGGCGAGATCGGCCAGGGCGACCCACACCTCCAGGGTCTTTTCCCGGACGTCGCGCCCCAGCACCGGGGCCTGGAAGAAGGCGCCCGCCGCCGGCAGCTGGAGCCGGCCGTCGGCCAGCAGCGCCCCGCCGTGAAAACTTCCGTCCCCGCCGGCGGGACCGGATCCGGCGAAGTCCCAACGGATCAGCGGTACCGGTCCCGGTTCATGCGAACGCACCGGTGGCTTGGCCGCGGCGGCCCGGCGGGCACCGTCGGCTTCGATCCGGGCGACCTCCGCCTGCGCCGCGGACAGGGCTTGCTGCGCCGCTTCCCGGCGGCGGGTGCGGGCCGCGGCCTCGACGGCACCCTCGACGGGGCGGTCGCCGTGCTTCACGCCATCGAACACCGCCTTCACGCGGTAATAGTCGGCGAGCGGGATGGGGTCGAACTTGTGGTCGTGGCAGCGGGCGCAGTTGACCGTCAGGCCAAGGAAGGTCTGGCCCACCACGGCAATAAGATCTTCCAACTCCTCCTCGCGGGTGATGGCGCGCTGGGTGGCATTGGCCTGCGAGTTTCCCGCCTGATCCCACGGACCGCACACCAGCAGGCCGGCGGCGACGATGCCGTCGGCCGTGACGGGTTCGATCACATCGCCGGCGACCTGCTCGCGCATGAAGCGGTCGTAGGGCTTGTCCGCGTTGAAGGCGCGGATGACGTAGTCGCGATAGGGCCAGGCGTGGTCGCGTGGACGGTCGTATTCGAAGCCCTGGCTCTCGGTGAACCGGACGATGTCCAGCCAATGGCGCGCCCAACGTTCGCCGTAGTGCGGGGACGCGAGCAACCGGTCCACGACGCGGGCATAGGCGGACTCGGCAGATTGGATGGGGAAGGCAGGAACGACGGAACCGTGGGCACCGGCCTTGTCCCCCCCTTTTCCTGGCGGCCGGTTTTCCAGATCCCCTTCCGCCGCGCATTCGCGCTCGAACGCCGCCACCTCCGCGGGCGTGGGCGGCAGGCCGATCAGGTCGAAGTAGACGCGACGCAGGAGTTCACGCGGGGCGGCGGGCGGGAGCGGTGCCAGGCCGTTGGTGCGCAAGGTCGCGTGAATGAATGCGTCCACGGGATGAATGCCGTCGGGCGCGGCGGGCCGGCGGAGCGGTTGGAATGCCCAATGACCCGCGGCGGACGATGCGGCGGGCGGGGGCTCCGCCCGGGCCGGGGTGAGTGCCAGCATCAGGATCGTCATCGCCTGCAAGACCTGGCTCGGGAAGCATTGGCAACGGCGATTCATGGGAAGTCGGTCGGATGCTCGCACCGGAACGCGGCTCCACCCAAGCGCCGATTTCGGAAACCCGGGTGCCGGTGATGCGCACGCAGGACCCCTGGTGGATGGCCGAATGACAGGGTCGGAGCCGATCCCTTGGCAGGCAGCGCCGCGAATGGGATGGGACACGCATCCGGTGGGCGCCATGGGGCGGGGCTGGGTGTCCGGGCTGGAATGTCCCTGATCCGGGACGGACTCCCGGGACACGTTCCGATGCCACTCCCCCTGGAATTGCATTCCGTCGACCTTGGGCGTGCCACGGAACCGCAACCTCCAAGGCACCTGAAGTCTACCGGGTCGCCTTCAGGAGGACTGACAAGGCGGGATACTCCTACGACGTGAATCTTCAGAAGAACATGCGAACCCTGCCAGTACGGTTCACCATTGTTTCCCTGCTGGCCTTTGGCTCCGGGCTTCCCGTCGATGCCGCAACCCAATTCCTCCACGGCGTCGCCTCCGGCGATCCAGCTCCGGATTCGGTCGTCCTGTGGACCCGGGCCACCCCCGACAACCCAGGTCCTGTCTCCCTCACCTGGCAGGTATCCCTCTCCCCCGAGTTCACCACTCCCCTCCTCAGCGGAACCCTCGTCACGGACGCCACCCGCGACTACACCGCCAAGGTCATCCCCGAGGGTCTCCAACCCGGGACCCATTATTACTACCGCTTCATGGCGGACGACGGTGCCGTGATCTCGGATTCGGGCCGGACGAAGACGCTTCCCACCGGCGATGTCAGCCAGGTCCGCCTCGCCGTGTTCAGTTGCGCGAACATCACCGCCGATCCCTTTGATGCCTATCTGAAGGCGGCGCGGGTCGGTGAT
>CAZDYB010000099.1:8410-11106 GCA_964509045.1 uncultured Akkermansia sp. | reverse complement strand
GGTTGGGTTTGGGGGTGCTTGGCGGCGGGGTTTTCTCACCTTTCCCTGCCCCCGGGGGGGGGGGGGGGGGGTGGGGTCGGTGGTGGTGTTCCTGCCGCAGATCTGCCTGTTGTTCCTGTTCATCAGTGCGCTGGAGGATTCGGGGTACATGGCGCGGGCGGCGTTCCTGATGGACCGGGTGATGAGCCGGGTGGGGCTGCATGGGAAGAGTTTCATCCCGATGCTGTCGTCCTTTGCGTGTGCGATTCCGGGCATCATGGCGACGCGGACGATCGAGACGGTGCAGGACCGGTTGGTGACGATCCTGGTGGCGCCATTGATGAGTTGTTCGGCGCGGTTGCCGGTGTACACGGTGTTGATCGCGGCGTGCATCGGGGGCGGTGCGTTTGTGAAGGGCCTGACGCTGACGGGCATGTATCTGTTGGGGATCGTGGGGGCGCTGGGGATGGCGTGGTTGTTCAAGAAGACGTTGTTGAAGGGTGAACCGCCGCCGTTGCTGCTGGAGTTGCCGCCGTACAAACGGCCGTTGCCGTCGGTGATCCTCCGACACATGTGGGATCGGTCTAGTCTCTTCCTGAAGCGGGCTGGGACGGTGATCCTGGGGATCAACATCCTGTTGTGGTTCCTGGCCACGTTCCCGCGGGATGAAGGGATCGCAAACCGGTTCGAGGTGGAGCGGGTCCAGCGCATCCAGGCAGAGTATCCGGGCGACACGACGCCTGAGGCGGTGACGGCACGTCGGGCTGAACTGGAAGCGGTGGAGGGGGAACCGGGCGCGTTGGTGGAGGCATTGCGGCAATTGGACCGGGAACAGGCCGGGGAAGAATTGCGCAACAGTTATGCGGGTCGGATGGGTCGCCTGGTGGAGCCGGTGTTCCGGCCGCTGGGATTTGATTGGAAGATGGGGATTGGAATCGTGGCGTCGTTTGCGGCCCGGGAGGTTTTCGTGAGCACGATGTCGGTCGTGTACAACGTTGGGGCGGTGGACGTGGGCGACGCGGTGGGGACGGCGGGATTGGCGGAGCGGATGAAGAACGAGCGGCGGGGGGACGGGACGGTGGTGTACACGCCGGTGACGGGTCTGACGTTGATGGTGTTTTATGTGTTTGCGATGCAGTGCGTGAGCACGGTGGCTGTGGTGCGGCGGGAGACGAACAGCTGGCGTTGGCCGCTGTTCCAGTTTGCGTACATGACGGCTTTGGCGTGGGTGCTGGCGTTCGCCACACGCTGGATCGGGATCGCGTTGGGGGGCGGGTAAGGGATTGGATTGGGGCGGCGAGTCGGACTCGCCATCCGGAAGGGGAGGGGACGGCGAACAGGGCTCGCCGCTCCGGGAGTCAGCCGATCAGTTCGGGGATGACGCGGCATTCCTCGACACCAGTGAGGCGGGCATCGAGGCCCTGGACACGGACGGTGAAGCGGTCGTGCTGGATGCCGAGGAGGTGAAGGACGGTGGCGTGGAAGTCGCGGATGTGGACCGGGTTCTCGACGATGTTGTATGAGAATTCATCGGTCTGGCCGTAGATCATCCCGCCGCGTGAACCACCACCGGCCATCCACATGGTGAAGCAGCGGGGATGATGATCGCGTCCGTAGTTGTCGCGGGAGAGGCCGCCCTGGGAGTAGATGGTGCGACCGAATTCACCGCCCCAGATGATGAGGGTATCCTCGAAGAGACCGTGGCGTTTGAGATCCTGGATGAGACCGTAGGTGGGTTGATCAACGTCGCGACACTGGGAGGGCATGCGTCCGCCGACATTGGCGTGGTGATCCCAGTTGTTGTGATAGATCTGGACGAAGCGGACGCCGCGTTGGACGAGGCGGCGGGCGAGCAGGGCTGAATGGGCGAAGGTGCCGGGTTTGCGGGCTTCGTCCCCGTAGAGTTGGTAGGTGGAATCGGGCTCGTTCTGGATCTCGGTGAGTTCGGGAACGGAAGCCTGCATGCGGAAGGCCATCTCGAACTGTTGGATCCGGGTGTGGGTTTCGGGATCCCCGATCTCGGCATGGGCCAGTTCGTTGAGTTGCCGGAGACCGTCGAGTTGGCGTCGTCGGATGTGGGTTGGTACGCCGGCGGGATTGTTGATGAAGAGGATGGGATCGCCGGCGGAGCGGAAGGAGACGCCGGCGTGTTCGCCGGAGAGGTAGCCACTGGACCAGAGACGACCGGAGATGGCCTGGAGCTGTTCCTTGTTGGAGGGTTGGGCGACGAGGACGACGAAGGTGGGGAGGTTGGAGTTGAGGGAGCCGAGTCCGTAGGAGACCCAGGAGCCGAGGCAGGGCCGGCCGCCGACCATGTTGCCGGTCTGCATGGCGGTGATGGCGGGTTCGTGGTTGATGGCCTCGGTGTGCATGGAGCGGATGAAGGCGATGTCATCGGCGCAACGCGCGGTCCACGGGAGGAGTTCGGAGATCCACATTCCGTTCCGGCCATGCTGGGCGAAGCGGTATTTTGAAGGAGCGATGGGGAACCGCGCCTGACCGGAGGTCATGGTGGTCAACCGCTGGCCCTGGCGGATCGAGTCGGGAAGGTCCTTGTCGTACCAATCCTGCATCCCGGGTTTGTAGTCGAAGAGATCCATCTGGGACGGGCCGCCGACCATGTGGAGGTAGATGATGTGTCTGGCCTTGGCGGCGAAGTGGGGGAGGGAGGGGCGTTCGGATGAATTGGCGAGGAGACGTCCGGTGCCGCCGAGGAG
>CAZDYB010000099.1:0-8310 GCA_964509045.1 uncultured Akkermansia sp. | reverse complement strand
GGCATCGGCCGGATGCGCGGTGTAATGGGCCAGGAGATCGCGCAACGTGCCGGACACGACCTCGATCTCGGCGGCCTTCAAGGGACGGGCGAGGATGCGTCGGGCCATGAGATCGATGACCCGGCGGTCGTCGGCGGGGTGTTGGCGGAGGAGATCCTGGGCGAGGACGCGTGCGACCTCGATGAAGGAGATGTCGTTGAGGGTGGCGAGGGCCTGGAGAGGGGTGTTGGTGCGTTCGCGGAGGACGGCGCAGGTCTCGCGGCTGGGGGCGTTGAAGACGTCCATGAGCGCGGGTGGTGCGGAGCGCTTCCAGAAGGTGTAGAGGCTGCGGCGATACAGGGCGTCGCCGGAATCGCGCTGGTAGCGGCGGGTGTTGCTCTCGGGCATGGCGACGGCTTCCCAGACGCCTTCCGGTTGGTAGGGTTTGACGCTGGGACCGCCGACGGTGGGGTTGAGCAGGTGAGAGACGGCGAGGGCGTAATCGCGGACCATTTCGGCATCCATGCGGAAGCGTGGGCCGCGGGAGAGAAGGCGGTTGGCGGGATCGCGGGCGATTTTTTCGGGGGTGACGGTGGCGGCCTGGCGATAGGCGGCGGAGGTGACCATGAGCCGGAACAGGTGTTGGACATTCCAGCCACTGGATTGGAATTCGACGGCGAGCCAGTCGAGCAACTCCTGGTTGACGGGATTCTCGCCCACGACGCCGAAGTCATCGACGGTCCGGACGAGGCCGGTGCCGAAGATTTCCTGCCAGAAGCGGTTGACGGTGACGCGGGCGGTGAGGGGGTTTTCCGGGGAGACGATCCACTGGGCGAGACCGAGGCGATTGGTGGGCGAACCTTCGGGCATGGGATGCAGGACGGAGAAGGGGCCGGCGGTGACGGTGTCGCGGGGCTTGTCGTACTGGCCCCGGAACAGGACGCGGGCGACGGGCATGGAATCCATGCGCTCGCGTTGCACGTGGGTTACGGGGCTGCGCGCCTTGATGGCTTCCCGTTCGGCCTCGAGGCGGGCGAGTTCGTCGCGGGTCTGGAAGAAACCGGGGTCCCGGTTGAGGAGGTAGAATTCGAACAGGGCATTGGCATGGGAGGCGGTCCGACGTTCCGCTGGCAGGGCGAGAAGGAGTTGGGCGGGGGAATCCTCGGCGAGGGAACGGACTTCGTCCGGGTACAGGATTCGGGAATAGACCCGGACATCCTGCACCTGGCCGTTCTGGAGGAGTTGATCCTTGCTGCGTTGACCGACGCGCAGGGGAACGGAGGTGCGGATGGAGTCGGTGAGGGTATCGGTTTCGCCGCGGGTACGAGCGGGGCGACCATTGATGAAGATCCGCAGGCCGGCGGGTTTGGAGGAGCCGTCGTAGGTGACGAAGACATGCTGCCATTCGCCGGGACGGAGGGGATTGTCGGTGGTGACGACCTTGAGGGCGTTGGCGGGCCAGCGGTTGACCAGGTGGACGGCGTAATTGCGGTCGTGGGTGAAGAGATCCCAACCGCGGTAATCCATGGATTGATCCATCCGGGCGAGAACGGATTGGAAGGTGCCGCCGGCGGGAACCCGGACCCAGGCGCCGTAACTGAAGGGTTGATCCCGTTCGAAATCGGCGATGTCACCGAGGTTCGGGGTGGTGTCGGTGGTGAGGACTGCGGCGGGACCGAGTCGGCCATCTGGATTCCATTGGGGCGCCTTGACGGAGGTGGCCTCGGGTGCGGGACCGGCATGGAGTCGGAACCGGTTGCCTTCGCCCTCGTTCAGCAGGGCATGGACAACGAGGTTGGAAGTCGACGCGGCGACGCCGAGGGAATCGGGTCGGACCCCGGCCAGCCAGGATTCGAAGTCGGGCCGGGCATCCGTACGACGGTTGGCGAGGCGTTGCTGTACGGCGGAGATCTGGTTGGGGAGGGCCTGCCAACGGGTGCGGTCGGCTTCCGAGTTGGGGACGACGACGCTGGGGTTGGAATCCTTGACGTTGCCATCGAAACCACCCTGGGTGGTGTTCCGGAAGTACGCGGCCATGGAATAGAAATCGCGGGTTGGGATGGGATCGAACTTGTGGTCGTGGCAGACGGCGCAATTGGCGGTGAGACCGAGCCAGACCCAGGAGGTGGTCTCGACACGGTCACGGGCGTAGTTGGACAGGTTTTCCTCCTCGATCGTGCCGCCCTCGTTGGTGGTGGGGTTGCATCGGTGGAATCCAGTGGCGACGAGCTGGTCGTCGGTGGGGTTCGGGAGGAGATCACCGGCGAGCTGTTCAACCGTGAATCTGTCGAAGGGTTGGTTGGCGTTGAAGGCCCGGATCACCCAGTCGCGGTAAGGCCACATCTCCCGGTAATTGTCGAAGTGCAGACCGTGGGTGTCGGCGTAGCGGGCGGCATCAAGCCAGTACCTGCCGCGATGTTCGCCCCAGGCAGGCGATCCCATGAGTTGTCGGATGTAGGCGTCCAAGGCCTTTTCCGAGCCATCCTGGACGAGGGCTTCCACCGCTTCGGGTGACGGGGGCAGGCCGGTGAGGTCCAGCGAGAGGCGCCGGGCCAGCGTGCGGCGATCGGCTTCGGGAGCGGGTTCGAGTCCGATGGATTCGAGGCGGGCGAGAATGAAGTGGTCGATGGGATTGCGGACCCAGCCGGGTGTCTTGACGACGGGTAGGGGTGGACGTTCGGGCTTGATGAAGGCCCAGTGGGGCTGCCAGGGAGCGCCTTGCTCGATCCATTGCCTCAAGGTCTGGCGTTGAGAAGGGGAGAGTTCCCGATGCGACTCAGGGGGTGGCATCAGGTCATCGGGATCGGCTGAGGCGATGCGTTTCCAGAGGGCGGAACGGTTGGGATCGCCGGCGGTGAGGACGGGGCCTTCTTCCTTGGTGGCGCCGTAGAGGCCTTCCCGGGTGTCGAGGCGGAGGCCGGCCTTGCGGGTGCCGGAATCGGGGCCGTGACAATGGAAGCAGTTGTCGGAGAGCAACGGCCGGATGTCGCGGTTGAATCGGAGTGGGACCTCGGCGCCGAAGGCGGAGGGTGCGAGGTTGATGACGACCCCGAGTTGCAGGAGGGCGGTGACGAGCGGGTGGGACAGGCGTTTCATCGGATCGATGCGGTGCACCCGACGGAAGGGAGGGGGGTGCGCCTGAAAGGAGAATGACCGGGGAAGTTGTGGGACGCCATGTCGGACCTGCACACGGATGTTGGCGAAAATACACTCCTGATGGGCGGCCAGGGATGGTGTGGTCGAGGGTGTTGCCGGATGTTCGCTTTACTTGGGCGCGGTACCGGTCGTCACTCCGGGCCGGCCGACCGGCCGGGTTCCGTCCATGACCTCTGCCATTGCGCTCATTCCAGCCGTCCTTGCGATGGGATTGTTTGCCACCTCGTCGGTGGCGGCCCGTCGATCGATCCAGTGCATTGGTCCGAACAACGCCAGCTTCGTTCGGATCCTGCTCGCGACCTGTTTCCTGGGGGTTTATGCCCACACGTGGGGCGCGGGGTTCAGCGGCCCGTCGTTGGGTTGGTTTCTGGCCAGTGGTTTCATTGGATTCGGCATTTGCGACACCGCGTTGTTCCTTGCGTTGCCGCGCCTGGGCGCCCAGCTCACCAGTCTGGTGGTCCAGTGCCTGTCGGTGCCGATCGGATTGCTGACCGAATGGCTTTGGCTGGGGACAACGCTCCGGCCCCACCAACTGGGTGCCATCGTGGTGATTCTTGTCGGTGTGGTCATCGCATTGAAACCCGAACCGGACATGGGAAGGACGCTGGGGCGGTCAAGGGATGGCCATGGAGTGGCGCTGATGCTGGGTGCGGTGGCGGCGGCGGGTCAGGCTTGGGGAGCGGTGTTGAGCCGGCATGGCACGCAGTTGAGCGCGGCGGCGGGTCAACCGGTGGATGGGTTGAGTGTTGCGTATCAACGGATCTGGGCCGGGGTGTTGTTCACGACCGCCTGGTGGTTCTGGCAACGGCGGTTTCGCGGCGCGGGAACCCATGACGCGCCGTTGCAATGGCGTCCGGCGGCCCCGTGGATCCTCGTCAATGCGCTGTCCGGACCCACGCTGGGTGTGGCCTGTTATCAATGGGCACTCGCCCGCCAGCCCACCGGCATTGTCATGGCCGTCACGGCCCTGACTCCCCTGGCAGTGATTCCCCTGTCGCGCTGGATCACCGGGGAACGGCCTACCCTGGCCTCGGTGGTGGGCGGGGTTGTTGGGATTGCGGGAGTGGTGTGGCTTGCCTTGGCGGGGTAGGAGATTGGCTGGATTGGAGTCTTTTCCCTTCGACCTCCATGGCGTGGAGGGATGCGTGTGATCTGGAGATCCGGACCCCGGGTGATCGTGGTTCATGAAATGATCTCGATCCTGCGGGGATCACTCCGCAAAATGACGCGGTGATTATCCGACCCAAGACGCGCGGGTTCATCTGCATCACCGCACATCCGGAGGGCTGCGCTGCGCATGTGGAACAATGGGCGGAATACATCCGCCGACAGGGACCGATCGCCAATGCTCCGAAGCGGGTGTTGGTGGTGGGAAGCTCGACTGGATACGGGCTGGCCTCGCGGGTGACTGCGGCGTTTGGCGGAGGAGCAGCGACGTTGGGAGTCTGTTTTGAGAAGCCGAGTGAGCCCGACCGGCTGGGAACCGCGGGGTGGTACAACACCATCGCGTTTGAGCGGTCCGCCCGGGCGGCCGGCCTCTATGCCCGCAGCATCAATGGCGACGCATTCTCGGACGCGGTGAAGCAGCAGGCGGTGGAAATGATCCGGGCGGATCTCGGCCAGATCGATCTCCTGATCTACAGCCTCGCGTCACCCCGGCGGACACATCCGAAGACCGGAGTGGTGTCGAAGTCGGTGTTGAAGCCGCTCGGTGAGGCCTATCAGTCCAAGACGGTGGACACCGACCGGTGGCTGGTGAACCCGGTGTCGATCGAGCCTGCCAGTGAGCAGGAGGTGGTTGACACGGTATCGGTGATGGGTGGGGAGGACTGGAGCCTGTGGGTGGAGGCCTTGGAGGCGGCGGGGGTTCTGGCGCCGGGGTTTTCCACGGTGGCGTATTCTTACATCGGGCCGGATCTCACCTGGGCGATCTACAGGAATGGAACGATTGGCAAGGCCAAGGAGGATCTGGAGAGGACCGCGCACGCGCTTCATTCGCGACTGGCCGCGCACGGGGGGCGGGCGTTCGTCTCGGTGAACAAGGCACTGGTGACCCAGGCCAGTTCGGCGATTCCGGTGGTGCCGCTTTATATCTCGCTGCTGTACCGCGTCATGAAGGAGAAGGGTTTGCACGAAGGCTGCATCGAACAGATGCGGCGGTTGTTTGCCCGGCTTTATGAGGAGGGTCCAACCCCGGTGGATTCCGGGGGCCGTATCCGGATCGATGATTGGGAGATGCGCGAGGATGTGCAGAAGGCGGTTGAGGAGTTGTGGCCGAAGGTGACCACCGAGAATCTGCAGCAGTTGGCGGACACCGCCGGGTACCGCGAGGATTTTCTGAAGCTGTTCGGGTTTGGATTGCCGGGCATCGACTACGAGAAGGAGACCGAACCGCACGTGGTTGCCTAGGCTCGGCCGCGAAAGACTGCCTGCCCCATCGGGGCGGTGATGGAGTCGGGGTGGGGCTTGGGTTTTCGGGTGGGGTGCCCTAGGATCGGGCCATGCCATTCAAGGTGAACATCCGCCTGTTGAAGGAGGAGACGAAGCTTTACGAGGGAGAGTTGGCTCCGGACGAGGTGGTGGGAGATGTGAAGGACGAATTGGTCCGGCCGGTGGGGCCGTTGCGATACTCGATGGAAGTGGGGGAGCAGGATGGATCGCTGACGGTGATTGGACGGATGGAGATGCCGTTTGAATGTGATTGTGGACGGTGCCTGAAGACGTTCCCGCTGTTGGTGGAGATTCCGGAGTTTGCGGCATTGGTGCCGTTGAGCGGAGAGGATGCAGCGGTCGTCGATGGCGATTTTGCCGACTTGACGCCATTTTTGAGGGAAGACACTGTCCTCGCCCTGCCGACGAATCCGTTGTGTGATCCGGAGTGTCGCGGGCTTGTGGAGGAGACTCCGGCCCGCGATTTGCGTCTGGGGAGAGGGTCGGCACCGGGCGAGGAGCCCGCCAAGAGGTCTGCGGGCACGAAGTCATCGGTGGAAACACCGACGAATGACGGAGCGCCTGGTGGTGGATCGCCTTGGGGTGAACTGGACCGGTTGAAACTGTAAACCAAGAAATTTATGGGCGTTCCAAAACGCAAACCTTCGCGCAGCCGTCAACGTATGCGGCGCGCATATAATTCCGTCCTGAAGCTCCCGCAGCTCAGCACCTGCCCGCAATGCGCGGCACCCGCCCTCACCCACCGCGCCTGCCCGTCCTGCGGGTATTACAAAGGCCGCCAGGTGATCCGCGTCAAAGCCGCCGCCTGATCTCTTTTACAGCGCGCCGTCTTCCACTCGTTGGAAACGGCGCGCTTTTCATTATGCGCCTGGCAGTGGACGTCATGGGTGGCGACCACGGTCCGGAGGAGGTGCTCCAGGGCGTGAAGCTCGGTCTCGAAGCCGAGACGGGCATCACCAAGGTCCATGTTGTTGGCCCTGCCGACCTCCTCGGACCGCTGCTCGACCGCCTGCAATTGCGGAATGATCCGCGGGTGGAACTGCGCCCGGCCTCCGAGGTGGTCACGATGGAGGATGACCCCGCCCTTGCGCTGCGGCGGAAGAAGGATTCCTCGGTCCTTCGGACCTTGGAATTGGTGCGGGATGGCCACGCGGATGCTGCGATTTCCTCAGGCAACACCGGTGCACTCTATGCTGGAGCCTGCATCCGGTTGGGTCGTCTGGAAGGGGTGCTGCGCCCGACCATTGCCTGCATCCTGCCGTCATTTCACGGCGCCTGGGTTTTGGTGGATGGCGGGGCCAATCCGGAATGCGGGCCCGAACATCTGGTGCAGTTCGGTGTGATGGGGTCGGCCTACGCCCGGGCGGTGCTGGGCATCTCGAATCCACGGGTGGGGATCCTGAGCAATGGTTCCGAGGACGCGAAGGGAACCGACCTGACCCGGGCCGCGCTGAAACAGATGCGGCGTACGCCGGTGAATGCCATCGGGTATTGCGAGGGCTATGACCTTTTCATGGATGGGGTGGATGTCTGTGTCTGCGACGGCTTCGTGGGGAACATTGTGTTGAAGTCCGCTGAGAGCCTTGGCAAGGCGGTTCGCGGAATGCTGAAGGAAGAGCTGACGGCGGGTCCGGTGCGTCAGGCAGGAGCGCTCCTTGCCCGGGGAGGCCTTCGCCGGATCGCAGAGCGCATGAATCCGGACACCTATGGCGGTGCCCCGTTGCTGGGATTGCGCGGTTGGGTGTTCAAGGTGCATGGCAGCGCCCGGCGGGTTTCCATCATGCACACCCTTCGACAGGCCCGGCGCTGCGTGGAACTTGGACTTGCCGATATCCTCATCTCCGAGATCGCCCGCACCTCCGCTGCGCTCAACGTCGCCCTACCGCCGGAGTCGCCGCCGCCGGATCCTGCATGATTCCCCAACCTTCCTCCCGATGGCTTCCTTCACGCATCCCCGCACCGCCCGCCCCCATCTCCGCTCCGTCTCCATCACCGGAGTAGGGTCGTATGTGCCGGAACGCGTCCTGACCAATGCGGATCTCACGCGGATGGTCGAGACCACGGATGAATGGATCACCTCCCGGACCGGCATCCGGGAACGCCGGATAGCCGCCGATGGCGAGACGACGGCGGATCTGGCTACGGCTGCGGCTTGTCGGGCCTTGGAGAATGCCGGGCTGACGGCGATCGACCTGGACCTGATCATCGTGGCCACGATCACGCCGGACATGTTGTTTCCCAGCACTGCCTGCCTCGTCCAGAACCGGCTCGGCGCCACTCGGGCAGCGGCGTTCGACATCGAGGCCGCGTGCAGCGGGTTCGTCTATGCTCTCGACATCGCTGCCCATTTCGTCGCATCCCACACGTATGACACCATCCTGGTGATCGGCGCGGAGAAGATGTCGTCGGTGATTGACTGGACGGATCGCAATACCTGCGTGCTGTTCGGGGACGGCGCGGGGGCTGCGGTCCTGCAGAATCGGCCCAGCGCCCATGGGTTGCTGACCACGTGTCTGGGATCGGATGGCGCCAAGGCAGGGTTGTTGGAGCAACCGGCAGGGGGCAGTGCCTGTCCGGCCACCGCAGAGAGTGTGGCGGCGCGGCTCCATTACCTTCGGATGGACGGCAAGGAGACCTTCAAGAACGCGGTCAATGCCATGGTCACTGCCGCGACCGAGGCTTTGGCCCGATGCCAACTGGGACTCGAGCGCATCCGTTGCATCA
>CAZDYB010000098.1:7080-11155 GCA_964509045.1 uncultured Akkermansia sp. | reverse complement strand
CTGCGGCCAGCATGATCTACCAGCTCTACCGCCAGATGAAGTCCGGTCAACGCCCGCGTGTATTCCGGTCGGGGGAACATCGCCGTGATTTTGTCTATGTGCGTGATGTGGTGGCCCTGACGGTGCGTGCGGCCACGGCGCCGCACAGCGGGGTGTTCAACTGTGGTTCCGGCCATCCGGTTTCCTTCAACGAGGTGATCGGGGTGTTGAACCGGAACCTGGGCACATCGTTGGAGCCCGAGTACATCGACAATCCGTACGCCGACTTTTACCAACCCCACACCGAGGCCGACATGTCACGGGCCTCGAAGGAATTGGGTTTTGTGCCGCAATGGAAGCCCGCCGAGGGCATCGCTGATTACCTTCACTTTCTCGAAAACCGCTGAACTCCTGTCCTTCCTGCATATGTCATCTCCTTCCCCTGTCATGATCCGAAAGACCCGTCGCTGGCCCCTGGTGGTCGGCGGAGCGCTCGTGGTGCTGATCGTCCTGTATCTGCTCCTCACGAGCGCCTTCTTCGTCCGGTCCATCGTCCTGCCCAAGGTCAGTGCATCGATCGGCAGCGAGGTCACCGTCGAGGACATCTCGGTGAGTCCATTTTCGTCGGTGGTGCTGCGCGGACTGAAGGTGGTGCCCAAGGGGACCGATCCGTTGGTCGAGGTGCGCGAAGTCCGGCTCCGTTACAGCCTGATGGCCATCCTGGGCGGGACCATGAAGGTGGAGGAAGTGACGGTCGACGGCCCGAAGATCCTGGTGACGGAGAAGCCGGACGGTTCCGGCAACCTGGCCACGCTGCTGAGGAACCTTCCGAAGTCGGAGCCCGAAACCAAGCCATCGACGCCATCGGGTCCGCCGAAGTTGCAGGTCCGGAATGTGGCGGTGAAGGACGGTTCATTGCGGTATCAGGCCGAGGCGGCGGATGGATCGAAGATGTTGGCGGATGTGACGGGTTTGCAGGTGACGGTGGATCAGTTGGTGAACGGTGAGACGACCCGGTTCGCGATATCGGCGGATGCCAGGGCGGATCAGACGGCCAACGCTGCCAGCAGCCGGGTGGGCGGGCGTCTGGAAGGATCCCTGGACATTGGTCTGGGTGCGAATCTGATGCCGGGGACGGCGAAGGGCGGGATTGGGTTGAAGTTGTCGGAGGCGACGGGGGCTTTCGCGGCGGTGTCGGGGATCGGGTTGATGCTCGACACGGAACTGACCGCTCAGGATTTGAAGGTGCTGGCGTTGCGGTTCACCAAGGGCAACGAGGAGTTGGGCCGGGTGAGCCTGAACGGGGCGATGGATCTGGACAAGAACGAGGCCCGGTTGAGCTATGACGTCCGGGGCATTGACCGGCGTGTGCTCGCCCTGGTGGGAGCGGCATCGGGCCTGGATCTGGGGGATACCGGCCTGACGGCGACGGGTCGGGTGGATGTGTTGAAGTCGGGCAATGAAGTGGCTTCGAACGGTCGGATTGCGGTGAACCGGTTCAGCATGGGGGTGCCGGGTGGACGGACGCCGGTGGTGGATGTGAGCACGGATTACCGGGTGTTGGTGAATCAGGTGGAGAAGAGTGCGTTGGTCGAGCGGCTTGAGATCCTGGGCACCCAGGGCGGGCGTGAATTGGTGAAGGGTGGTTTGGATCGGCCGATGCGCCTGTCGTGGGATCAGGCGGCGACGGGATTCCGGGATTCGACGTTTGGACTGAAGGTGGGGCCGGTGGACATGAACGAGTGGCAGGTTTTGTTGCCGACGAATGCGCCGACGGCGGTGGTGACGACGGAGTTGCAGGTGAGTGCGGAGCAGGCGGGCAAGATGTTGCGGTACACGATGACCACGACGTTGGACCGGTTGACCACGCATGGTGGGCCTGCGGAGTTGAAGGATGCGAAGGCGGTGGTGCAGGTGAAGGGGACACTGACGGATTTCGTGGCGGCGGTGGTGGAGATGTATCAGGTCGACATCACGATGGGTCAGACGGCGTTGCTGGGATTGACCGGGTTGGCGGATTGGAACACGACGACGTCATTGGGCGGCGTCCAGTTGAACCTGGCCGGTGAATTGCCGGCATTGCTGGGATTGTATCCGGTGGACGGGATTGAACTGCGGACGGGCAAGATCCGGTCGAGCCTGACGGCGAGCCAGCGTGCGAGTGGATCGTCGCTGGAGGCGTCGGCCAGCCTGGAGGGGCTGAACGGGACGTTGGGCACCGCGCAGTTGGCCGATTACCAGACCACGTTGTCGGTGAGCGCCTCGAAGCGGGGTGAGGAACTGGATGTCCAACGCTTCAATTTCGCGGCCCAGAGCGGCTTCGCGCAGGGGGGCAGCATGGATGCCCGGGCCAAGTACAACCTGACGAGCGAGACGGGCACGGCGGACTTCAAGATCTCGGGCTTCAATGAGAGCGCACTGGCTCCGTTCCTGGCCTCGGCGTTGGCGCCCAACAAACTGGTGTCGGTCGCGTTGGATGTTCAGGGCAAGGCCGAGTTCGCCAAGTCCGGCAAGGCCGGCGCCCAGGTGGTGGTGAAGGTTTCCAACCTGGTGGTGGACGATGCTGCCGGGCGCCTGCCGAAGACGCCGATGGGCATCGGGCTGGATCTGGATGCCAGCAGCGACGGGCGCATTGCCGAGCTGAAAAAGTTCGACCTCGATCTGGGTGCCACGGACCGGGCGAGCAACCGGTTGAACCTGACGGCCCGGCTGGATCTCGCGACCAACGCCGCTTCGCCCAGCACCATCACGGTGAAGTCCGAGGGAATCGATCTGACGCCGTATTACGACATGATCGCCGGGACCACCAATGCGCCGGCACCCACGGGCGAGCCGGCACCGGTCGGGGATCCGAATGTGGAACCGGCCCCGATCCACCTGCCGATCCGTGACCTGACCGCCAATCTGGACCTGGCGCGGGTGTACCTGCGGGAGATTGATCTCAGCCAGGTGAAGGGACGATTGACGGCCAAGGACGATGTCGTGGTGTTGGACGGGTTCGGCTTTGGTTTGAACGGGGCACCGGTCAAGGGGCGCGCCCGGGCGAACCTCGCGGTGGCGGGATACGAGTACGACGTCGACTTCTCGGCGGACCAGGTTCCCATGTCGCCGGTGGTGGATTCCTTCGTGCCGGTGATGAAGGGCATGGGGAAGGGAACCTTTCAGGCGGGGCTTCAGCTCAAGGGCGCCGGCGTGACGGGACCCAACCTGCGTCGCAATCTCGGCGGCAAGATCGCCTTCGGTGGGACCAATGTGCAGATCACCATTCCCGAGCGGTCGATCCCGTTGCCGCGGTTGCTGGTGCGTCTGATCCCCATCTTCCCCAAGGAGGTCAATCCGCGCTTCCTCCTCGCACTGATTGGGAGGACGGCGGTGTTGTCCGAGCCGATCCGCGTATTGGAGCTCAATGCCCTGATCGCCGACGGCACGGCAACGGTTTCGAACACCCGGGTGGGCAACTCGGCGTTCCTTTCCGAGGTCACCGGAACAATCAAGCTCAACGATGTCATCACGAACTCGCCGGTGGATCTTCCGGTCACCCTGGCCTTTGCCTCGCAGAACCAGATGCCGGCCCCGCGCAAGATCGGGCGGGTGATCGGGACGGTTGGGGCGACGGACTTCGAAAAGGACAAGCTGGGGATGGCGGCGGTGGTGTTGGCAATCGATCTCCCGGGCGTTGGAAATCTTGGCAATCGGCTCACGGAAGGCCTGACCACCCTGGGCGACAAGGCGGGTTCGGGCCTGGGCGCGGTGGGTGCGGCGGTGGGCAATGCGCTGACCGGTGGGGGAGGGACTTCCACCAATGCCGCGTCGACCAATTCCCCGTCGAATCCGCTCGGCGGTCTGATCCGAGGAATCACCGGTGGCTCGACCAACAAGCCGTCGACCAATGCGCCTGCCAATCGGATCGGTAATCCCCTCAACCTGCTCCCGTTCGGGCGCGACAAGAAGTGATCGGGCCCATGGAAACACCATTGGAATACCTGGCCCGGAACGAGGCCCGGTTCATCGAGGACCTGCGTGAGTACGTCCGGTTTCCCAGTGTCAGCGCCCAGCCCGCCCACGCCCCGGATGTGCGGGCTGCGGCGGACTGGTT
>CAZDYB010000098.1:3699-7070 GCA_964509045.1 uncultured Akkermansia sp. | reverse complement strand
GTGTTGCATGCGACGGATGGCAACCCGGTGCTGGTGGCCCGCACCCCGCGGATCGAGGGGGCGCCCACGTTCCTGGTTTACGGACATTACGATGTCCAACCGCCCGAACCGTTCGAGCTGTGGACCACGCCGCCGTTTGATCCGCAGGTCCGTGGACGTTCCCTGTTCGGTCGGGGAACCAGCGACAACAAGGGGCAACACCTGGCCCATCTGAATGCGGTGGAAGCCCATCTCCGGACCGGTACGCCGTTGCCCTGCAATCTGGTGTTCCTGATCGAGGGCGAGGAAGAAGTGGGATCAACGGCCTTGTATCAGTTCCTGCCCGAACATCGCGAGGAACTCGCCTGTGCCGGGGTCATCATCTCGGACAACGGCATTCCCGGGCTCGAACATCCCGCACTCACCTACGCCCTGCGTGGCATTGCCGCCATCGAAGTGCGGATCGATGGCCCCTCCCGGGACCTGCACTCGGGTTTGTTCGGGGGCACGGTCGAGAATCCGGCCATGGCCCTGTGCCAGTTGCTGGCCCGGATGCGCGACGCCCAGGGACGTGTCGCAGTGCCTGGATTCTACGACGACGTATTGCCGTTGTCGGAGTATGAGCGGGAACAGTTGGCCCGGATCCCGACCACGGCGGAGCAGTTCCGGGAATTGACCGGGTCACCCGCCTTGTTCGGCGAGGAAGGGTTCACCGCTGAGGAACGTCGCACCGCGCGGCCCACCTTCGAGATCAACGGTCTCACCAGCGGTTATCAGGGTGAGGGCAGCAAGACCATCATCCCGTCCTGGGCCAGCGCGAAGCTCACCCTCCGCCTCGTTCCCAATCAGGAACCGGGCAAGGTGATCGCCGCCGTCCGTGACCATCTGCAACGGCTCTGCCCGCCAACGGTCCGGATCACGGTCCGGCACGGGCACGGCGGCGAACCCTACATCGGGTCGCCGGATGGCCCGTTGGCGCAGGGGGCTTTGAAGGCGTTGGAAGCCGGCTTCGGCCATCCGGCATTGCTCATGCGTGAAGGCGGCAGCATTCCCATCGTGTCGGCTTTCCAGAAGGTGTTGGGGGCCGACACCCTGTTGTTGGGGATGGCGTTGCCCGACGACAATGCGCATGCGCCGGACGAGAAGTTCAATCTGGATGCCTATGCGGCCGGGATGCGCATGGCGGTGCATCTGTGGCCGGAACTGACCCGGGCGCATGCCGGGTTGAAGTCATGAGCGAAGGCTTTTCGGTTCCGGTCAGCGGTCGCATGCCGGTGATCCTGCTCACCGGTTTTCTGGGTTCGGGCAAGACGACCCTGCTGTTGCGTTGGCTGTCGGAATCCCCCGCCACCGGACTCCGGATCGGAATCGTGATGAACGAGTTCGGGGCGGAGAGCGTGGATGGACAACTGGTGCGGCGCCCGGGCCTGGCCATCCGTCAGGTCGATGGCGGATGCGTCTGTTGCGCTCCGGACAATGAACTGGATCGGGCGTGTCGCGAGATGGCACGGTCGGGCGAGTGCGACTTTCTGGTGATCGAGACCAGTGGGTTGGCGGATCCGGACAACGTGATTGATGTGCTGACCGACATGGATCTGTTGCCGGTGGTGCGGTTGCAGGCGGTGGTGACGGTGGTGGATGCCCCGTGGTTCCTGAGGCCGGTGGATGGCATTGCCGAGCGGGTGCTGGCGCGGCGACAGGTGCAGTTCGCCCAGGTGGTGTGTTTGTCGAAGTGCGATGTCCTGGCTCCGGGCGAAGCCGATGCGGTGGAAGCCGGGGTTCGCGAATGGAACCCGAAGGTCACCTGTGTGCGGTTGCCGTTCGATCTGCCGGATCTCGGGGGAATCCTGCGGCGTGACCCGGGCGAGTGTTCGTTGGAAGAGATGCCGACGTTGGAGCCGGGTGATGTCCATCTGCATCAGCAGTACCAGAGCTTTTCGTGGCGGTTTCCCGCGGCGGTGTCTCGGAAGGACTTCGAGACCTACCTGGCTTCGATGGATGAACGGGAGGTGGTTCGGGCCAAGGGATTTGTCCGGTTCAAGGAATCCCCCGGACAGGTCCACGTCTTTCAACGGGTCTGGGGGCATCATCTGATCGATGTGTTCCCGGCGAAACCGGATCCGGAGCCGTTCGGGGTGTTGATCGGGCCTGGCCTGGATGTGGCGCGTCAGAGGGAACGCCTCCGAAAGCTGATGGGCACCGGTCGACCAGGTCTGGGTCTGGTGGCGGGGTGAGCCGGGACCCCGCCTGACATGTCCGTGGACGTCCGGCTTGGAACCGCGCAACATCGGCATCACATGGAGTCAAGGAAGTTGGCGTTGCTGTGCCGGGATCTGGCCGAGAATCGGAAGGCCGAGAACGTGGTTGTTCTCGACGTGAGCAGGATATCGACGGTCACCGATTACTTCGTGATCGCGACCGGTACGAGTGAACCGCATCTGCGGGCGATCGAGAGTGAGATCGTGGATCGGTTGAAGTCGGATGAGGGGATCCGTCCGACGTCGCTCGACGGAAGTTCCCAGGGCAGTTGGCTGGTGATGGATTTCTTCGATGTGATTGTCCACATCATGCGCAAGGAGGTGCGTGAGAAGTATGACCTGGAAGGATTGTGGGGGGACGCGACCCGGGTAGGGCCTGGATCGAAGGCGGAAGAGGCGGAAATCGGCGGGTGATGGGGGTGGTGTCCCGGGGCAGGTCTCACACGGCGGCGCGAAGGACGGAGCGCACAAGAAAGGGAGGGTGAGTTGGTTCTCCACAGGAAAGGGAGATTTTTTCGTGTGGTTCGTGGTTCAAAACTGTGAAGAGGGCGGTCCACGAAACACACGAAACCACACGAAAACCGGGGGGATGGGGAGCGAAGGCGGTTGGATCCGCTGGGATGGACTTGGGCTCTTGCCCGATCAGGCTGCTGATCCATGTGCATCGGTGGAATCCGTGGTTCAAGAGGTCTTGTTTTGAACCACGGATTTCACGGATGGACACGGATGGAAGTCGATTCCGGGGAGGGTTCACGCGAAGGGGCGAAGAACGGAGCGCAAGAGAATGGGAGGGTGAGTTGGTTCTCCACAGGAAAGGGAGATTCTTTCGTGTGGTTCGTGTGGTTCGTGGTTCAACAAACGGGGAAGGGATCGGTCCACGAAACACACGAAACGACACGAAAACCGGGGGAGCGCGGGATGGTGCGGGTACGGCTTCTGGATATGCGTCAGATTCCGCGGATGGGACACGGATGGGAGTCGTTTCGGCCGACGGTTCACGCGAAGCCGCGAAGAACGGAGCGCAAAAGAATGGGAGGGTGAGTTGGTTCTCCACGGGAAAGGGAACTCCTTTCGTGTGGTTCGTGTGTTTCGTGGTTCAAAACTGTGAAGAGGGCGGTCCACGAAACACACGAA
>CAZDYB010000098.1:0-3599 GCA_964509045.1 uncultured Akkermansia sp. | reverse complement strand
AAGAGGTCTTGTTTTGAACCACGGATTTCATGGATGGACACGGATGGAAGTCGATTCCGGGCAGGTCTCACGGGGAGGCGCGAAGGACGCAGAGGAGGCGAGGATGGGAAGGCGAAGGGTGCACGTCGGCGTGATCCATGGCGGTTGGAGATCACCGTTCCGTGGGATCATGCGATTCGGGGATGAGAAGGAAGCCGGAGGCAAGGTCTCCCAGGACTTCGGTACGGGTGCCGCGGTTGCGCCAGTGATGGGTGCCGATGAGGGCGCAGAACAGGGCATCGAGACGATCTTCAGCATCCTTGTTCCACGGGGCTTGCAGAAGTTCCTGGACGGGGATGGCGATGGCGAGGTCTGGGAATTCCCGTGTCAGGAATCCCTCCAGCAATCGCTGGTATCGAAGGAATTCGTGACGGCGTCGCGCCACAGGAGGGCGTTTGTACTTGATGACCTGATCCAGGTGGAACCATCGGATCATCGCCGGGTGTGGATAGACTTCCGAGGCCTGCCGGGTTGTTCCGAGATCCCAACCCGGGATGAATCCCAGTTTCTCCAGTCGCGCCAGGACGCGGGGTGGACGTGGGCATAGTGTGAGGTTTGCCGGGTGACATCCCGCATGGAATCGGCCGAAGTGCCGTTGGGTGATCCGGTCGACGGGGCGGGCTCCGTTGCGATTGGGACAGACGATGGGTGCGTCGATGGCGATCAGGGCGGGGCAGGAATCGGGCAAGCGCAAGGTGACCCATTCGATCAGGGCGTCGTCGCCGGGCCCGATCCGGCCGCCATCAATCCAGTGGCAGGATGTGGATGAGACCTCCAGGAGGGCGATGCCATCGGGTTGCCGGGATCCCCAGGCGAGGTCGAGGCCGAAGATCCGGGCGGTGTTGGAGTTGAGGAGCGATGCGGGCACGATCGACCGGAACGGGTTGTGGAAGGCACCGTCTGGACTGGGGAACGGGATCAGATTCCGAGGGAGCGGGCGTGGCCTTGAAAGTGGCGTTGCAGGCTGGAGCAGACGGTTTCGCAGAGGTCGAAGATGGCGGGTTCGGAGATGGAATAGATGACGTTGGCGCCATCGCGACGGCGTCCGACGATGCCGGCATCGGCGAGGGCCTGGAGGTGGCGGGAGGTGTTGGCCTGGGTGAGTTCGGTGGCCTCGACGAGTTGGGAGACATTGAGTTCGCCGTTGCGGAGGGCCTGGAGGATGCGGAGTCGGGAAGGTTCACCGAGGACCCGGAACCGGGCGGCGACGAGTTCGATGGCCTCGGGAGAGAGGGATAGGGACGCCTTCGACATGAGGGAGAGGGAAAGGCAAGATAAGGCTTGCGTCAACCATATAACCATACACTCATATGGAAGTGAACCGGGCGGTCTGTGGTTGGTGGCTGGCATCGTGTGGTTCCAGCCGTCCACTTCAGGTCCTCGCCGGAATCTCAAGAACAGGCACCGTCATGAAAATCGAATCCTACATCCGCATCCTCGCCGGGACACTGATCCTCACCGCCATCGTCCTGTCACGGACCGTTCACCCCAACTGGATCCTTCTCGCGGCCTTCGTCGGCGCGAACCTCATCCAGTCGGCGTTCACCGGATTCTGTCCGGCCGAGATGATCCTGCGTCGGTTGGGCGTGGGGAAGGCGGCTGCGGGCATGTCCGGGGAGAGCAACGGTGGCGGTTGCTGCGGGGGAACATCTGGCAACTGTCGTTGAGCCCTCACCCGACGCATCAGCAGACTCATCCCGCACCTGCATGAAGGAATTTTCCAGGATTGGACGACGCCTGACGGCTGGCGTGGTGGCCGGTTTGCTGTTGGCGGGATGCCATCGGGACCCGGTGGTGAAGCCGGGGGAGGAAGCTCCGACGATCCGGGTGCGGGTGGAGCGGGTGGAATGGGAACGGCATCGGGCGGTGGAGGAAGTGGTGGGGACGGTCCGAGCACGAACGCGGGCGTTGCTGGAGGCGAAGGTGACGGGGCGGGTCAAGCGGTTGGAGACGCGTCTGGGCCAGCGTGTGAAGGCTGGGGAAGTGGTGGCGGAACTGGACGTGCCGGAATGGGCGGCGCGGGCCGAGCAGGCGCGTGCGGTTTTGGAACAGGCGGAGCGTGAGTTGGGCCGGTTCCGTGAATTGCGGGATCAGAAGACGGTAAGCCCCCTGGAGTTTGACGCGGTGGAATCGCGGTGGCGGGTGGCGAAGGCGGCCCTGCTGGAAGCCGAGACCTTGCTGGGTCAGGCGCGGGTGGAGGCCCCTTTTGACGCGGTGGTGAGCCGGAAGCTGGCGGACGTGGGAGACCTGGCGACGCCTGGCCGGCCATTGCTGGAGTTGGAGGCACCGGGTGAATTGCGGGTTGAAGCCGACGTGGGTGAGGCCCTGATGGACGGGTTGAGGGAAGGGATGGCCTTGCAGGCGCGGTTTGGTTCGGACGCCTTGGTGGTGACCGGGCGGGTGGCGGAGATCGCGCCTGTGGCGGACGAGGGGAGCCGGACATTCCTGATCAAGGTCGACCTGCCGCTGGTGGACGGGCTGCGATCGGGGCGGTTCGGGAGATTGTCGATTCCATTGGCGGAGGCGCAGTGGCTGCGTGTGCCGGTGACGGCGGTGCAGCGTCACGGCCAGATGGAGTCGGTGTTTGTGGAACGGGACGGCCGGGCGGTATTGCGGCTGGTGCGGACGGGGCGGACAACGGGCGGTCGGGTGGAACTGTTGTCGGGCGTGGAACCGGGGGATCGGGTGGTGATTTCGGGCGGCGACGGCTTGCGGGACGGTGGGAAGGTGGAGGTGGAGCCTTGAAGCCGCGTGAAGACGGCCGGGCGGGTGACGCGGTTGAGTTGGGTTTGGCGGGACGGATTGCGGCATGGTTCGTGGATTCCCAGCTGACGCCCCTGCTGGTGGTGGCCTCGGTGCTGTTGGGCATTGCCGCGATCTTCCTGTTGCCGCGCGAGGAGGAACCGCAGATCCGGGTTCCCATGATCGATGTGATGGTGGCCATGCCGGGGTCCGGGGCTGCCGAGATCGAGAATCGGGTGACGCGTCCCATGGAGAAGCTCCTGTGGGAGATCCCGGGTGTGGAATACCTCTATTCCACCTCACGCGAGGGTGAGTCGATGGTGATCGTGCGCTTCGTGGTGGGATCGGATCCCGAAGTCAGCCTGGTGAAGGTCAGCGAGAAGTTGCGCGCCAACTTCGATCGCATCCCGCACGGGGTGACCTTCCCCATGATCAAGCCACGGTCCATCGATGACGTGCCGATCCTCGCGCTGACCTTTCATGGCGGTGGATATGATCATCGGATGCTGCGGCGGGTGGCGGTGGAGGTGGACGATGTGGTGAAGCAGGTGTCGCGGGTGGCGGAGACGACGGTCATTGGTGGGGCGCGGCGGCAGGTACGGGTTCTGATGGATCCGGTGCGGATGGCGGCACGGGGTCTGACGCCGGCGGGATTGGTTCCGATGTTGCAGCAGGCGAACCGCCAGTTCCGGTCGGGCGGCGTGACGGTGACGAAACGGGAGGTGGTGGTGGAGACGGGCGGATTCCTGTCGGGCCCGGAAGAAGTGGGGGCAGTGGTGGTCGGGGTTTCCGGAGGGCGTCCGGTGCATCTGCGGGAT
>CAZDYB010000097.1:0-11189 GCA_964509045.1 uncultured Akkermansia sp. | reverse complement strand
AGATCACTGCGGATATGCTCGTCGCTCACGCCTCGGCTTTCAGCCAAATCTCTCGCCGCAGCACCCCTGGGAGTTTTCAGACGGGCTCTGATCCTGCCACTTCTCGCGGGCGCCGACTACTTCCCGCCGCCTGGAGCGAAGCGGGCGAGCCAACCCAGCACCTCCGTGTTCCACAGCCGCGAGTTCTGCGGTTTGCGGATGAAGTGGTTTTCGTCGGGGAAATAAAGCAGCCGGGCCGGCACGCCGCGCAAGCGCAGGGTGTTGTAGTGCTCGAGGCCCTGTGACATCGGCACGCGAAAGTCGAGTTCGCCCTGCACCACGAGGGTGGGTGTCGCGTAGTCCTTCGCCAACAGATGGGGCGATTGCTTCATATAGCGTTCGCGATCCACCCACGGATCGGTTCCGAGCGAGTCCCTGACCATCGTTGGGACATCCATGGCGAGCATGGATTCCCAGTTGAACACGCCGGCATGGCAGACGAACGCGCGGTAGCGATGGGTCCGGCCGTTCATCACCGCGATCATTGAGCCACCGAAGCTGGCACCGGCCGCGGTGAGGCGGTCCGGATCGATGAAGCCTGTGGCCAGCAAGGCGTCGGTGACCGCCTCGATATCAGCGAACTCCTTCTCGCCATAGCGCCCGAGGTTGGACTCGACGAATGCCTGTCCCCATCCGGTGGAGCCATGGAAGTTGACGCAGGCCACCACGTAGCCCGCCGCGGCAAAGAGGTGTGGGTTCCCGGTCAGGCGGAACTGATCCAGCCATGCGTTGTGCGGTCCGCCATGGACAATCTGCAGCAGCGGCCACTTCTTTGATGGGTCAAAGCCGGGCGGGTAGACGACCCAACTCTGAACCGGTTCGCCGTTCCAGCCGGGGACATTGGTCTCAGCGACCCGGCCGAGTTTCCAGGAGGCGACCAGCGTCCCGTTGAAGGCTTCGAGGCGCTTCGCCTCGCCTCCGGCGAGGTTCCGGACGAACACCTCCGCAGGCTCGCTCAGGGACGAGCGGGTGTAGGCCAGAGTCCGGCCATCGCCGCTGAGGCCGAATGCGACGACCGAAGGCACGAGCATCGTCGGCGTGCCGCCGCTGGCTGCGAGACTCCACAAGGGTTCCCGCGCCTTCTCCTCGGCGGTGAAGAGCAACCGTTGGCTGTCAGGCGTCCAGGCGAGAGCACTGGGCGACGCGTCCCAGCCCTCGGTCAGCACACGCTGCGACCTGGCCACCCGGTCCCAGATCGCCACGCGCGGGCGCTCGGCGTAGAAGCGCGGCTTCACCCGCCGCAGCCACGCGAGCGATCGGCCGTCCGGCGAGTAACGCGGGTTCGAATCGTGCGCGGGGTTGTCGGCGGTGAGGCTTCGCCAGGTACCGTCGGTGAGCGACCAGAGCACGACATCGGTGTTGGGACTGAGGCCTGGATCGGGCCCGAGTTCCGCGACAAAAGCCAACTCCTGCCCGTCGGGCGCGAGATCGTAGAGGTCCGCCGACGGTTCCACCGCACGGACGCCGTTGGTCCAGCCGGCCATGAGATCTTGGGTCTCGCCGGTAGCGACCTCGACCGCATGGATGTGGCTGACGCGACCGTCGGCCATCCATCGATCCCAGTAGCGGTAGCTGGTGGTCTCTATGGCGAAGGCCTTGACCTTGGCTTCGGCGCGTTCCTTCAGTCGTCTGGCCTGCTGCCCATCCGAACTCAATTCGGGCCACACGGACGAGAGGAACGCGAGGCGCTGCGAACCGGGAAACCAGCGAAGGGCACCCGCACCGGTGGAGAGTCGGGTCAACCGGCGGGCCTCGCCGCCACTGGGCGAGATTACATACGCCTGCGCCTGCTCGTCACCCTCGCGTTTGCTGGTGAAGGCGATCCACTGGCCGTCGGGCGACCAGAGCGGGCCGCTGTCCCTGGACTTGTGCGCGGTGAGTTGGCGCCGGGCCGAGCCATCGGTCGCGAGCAGCCACAGATCGGACGGCGAATCGTTCTCGTTCATGTCCGTCGTGGTTACCTCGACCACCGCCCACCGGCCATCCGGCGACAACGACGGCGGGCCAACGCGTCTGACGGCCCACAGATCCTCAGACGTCAGCGCATGGGGCTCAGCGGCGGACAGGGCCAGGCCGCTGACGAAGCCTGCCAGCAGGAGAAGGCGGCGAATAGGCATGTCTCGATGCTGACGAGCTGGAATCATTGGATCAACCCCCTCTCCACCGCACGGGGCGGGCGGGGGGCAATGGGGACAGTCCCATAAAGTTGATCTGCCGTCTCAAGGCCGGCGCGGGGTGACCACGCGGTAGAAGCGCGCACCCTCGCCGGTGTCGGTGTCGATCACCGTCTCAAGGCGGTCAGCACCGTGCGCGACGACATCGGTGAGCTTCTTCCAGGAACCGCCCCCCACGGCTGAAGTCCAATCGACGGTATAGGTGCGGTTTGCGGCGGCTGTGAACCTGAGCGTGGCCCTGCCATCGGCGTGCTCCGGGGTCTCGACGCGAAAGACGCTCAGCGCGTTGGTCGGCGCCGTGCCCGTCAGGTATTCGACGAGGGCATTCAGGCCGTCGCCATCCCCATCCAGCAACGCATCGGCCGGGGAAGCGGGATCCAGCCCGTGGGCCGACTCCCACTCGTCCGGCAGACCGTCCCCGTCGGTATCGGGCAGCACCGTGAGCGTGAACGATCGATTCGGTGAGGTGCTGAGCAGGTCCGGCGCGGCGGCGTTGGCGACGTACAGTCGGTAGGTTCCGGCATCGGCGGTCTGGACGTTGGAGAGCGTGAGGAAGGCGGTCTTCTCCGACGAGGTGCCTTCAGCGACGACCGTCGAGGTCGCGAACGAACCGCCCTTGCGCCACTGGTAGGTGAAGGGTGTGGGGTTGCCGGTGATCCGTGCGCTGAAGGTGACGCTCCCGCCCGTGACGACGCCTTGCGTCAGGGGCGACTGGGTGAAGTTGGGTCTGACAAGGATTGCGAGTGTGGCTGGCGGGCTGACCACCGAATGGACGGTATCGGAGACCACGACGGTATAAGTGCCCTCGGAGGCAAGGGTGACGCCGTTGAGGTTGAGGAAGCGATTGGTCTTCCCGGGAAGATCCGCCCCGTTGAATCGCCATTGATATCGCACCGGCAGCGGGCCGGTCGCGGTCACCCCGAATCCGGTGGCGGCGCCCAGGGGCACCTTCACGTCGTGCGGGGCACTGGTGATGACGAGCTGCTCGTGGATCCGCACGGTGCTGGGTTCGGTGGTCAGGGTCTGACCCGCGGCGGTCACCGCGGCGGTGTACTCGCCGGCCAGACCAACCGTCACGTCACCGAGTTCCAGGGTGGCCGAGGTGGCGCCTGGCAGGTCGGTGCCGTTGCGTTGCCACTGGATGGTGGAGCCCTCCTTCAGGTTCACCACCTGCAACGTGCCCGGAGCTCCGGCGACCAGGTCCAGCGACACCGGCGAGATCACCGGATCCGTCGTCACCCGGAAGTTGTCGTAGTGGGCATCCACGCTTTCGCCTGCGTTCCGGGCAATCTCGAGACGGTCGATGAAGGCAGGGTTTCCGGGGAACGGCATGCCGGTCCGGACGATGCTGCTGTTCTGGCCCCGTTCCCTCCATTCGACGTCGAACCGGGATTGGGCCATGTCGATCCGCAGCTGCACCGACTGCCAGACGCCCTGGGAATAGTCGAAGAGGGCGAGGTAACCCTCCGGTTTGAGGAAGTACAGTTTCGCAACGTCCCCGCGCAGATGCAGGTAGGGGCCATACTGAGTTTCGAGGAGACGACCGTTGGAGAAGAAGAGATCCCCGCCGCCCCTTCCCGGGGTGACGAACACGTCGAACGACACCAGGATGTTGCTCCCGGAGGACTTCGTCACCGGCTCGCTCCAGACATTCGCCAGAACCGTACCGGGTCCTGGGTCGCTGGCGGCAAATGACGAATGCAGGGCCTGGCCACCCACGTTGCCCGGGGCATTGGCAATGGTGAATTGTGAGGGGAAGGCCTCGGAGAAATCCTTCCCTTCGGCGCTCAGGTAGGAGGCAGGCCAGCGCCAACTGCCGGCCGGCGTGCTCCGATCCGGCGCAGTCCCGGCGGGCAGGTGGTCGAACGTGCCGTCGTTCAGGAGTGAACCCGCGTGGCTTCCAGCGGGCGTGGCGAGTGCTGCTGCGAGGAGCAGGGTACGAAGTATGAATTTCATTTGGGTGTTTCGTTATGACACCCCGGTTTCGGCCTTGTGCCCGACCGTTCCGGAATGTCCTTCCACAGGCCAAGGCGTTTTTCCGGCCGCAGTCACGCCAGGGAACTCGAGGTCTTTTCGAACGGGTGCCGGCGGGAGGGGTGATCCCCCGAGGGATTACGGCCTGGAAGTGTCCGCCCCGGGCTGCCGGCCGTGGCCTGACGCCGACGGTTCCTTCACTTCACCGGCTTGGATTTCCTCCCAGGAAGGGGCGCGCCAGAGGTTGAACGTGCCCAGGACATGAAGGACGACCACGGTGCTGCCATCGGAGGAGATCGCCAGACCCAGACTCAACGAGTGGTCGGTCTCACCGGGAAACGTCAGCATCGGCCGGCCGCTTTCCACGTCCCACAGACGCATGGCGTAGCTGGCGCTCCCGACCGCGAGGCGCCGTCCGTCCGGCGAGAAGGTCATCGTGCGATGGTTGGCCGAGGAGAAACCCCCAATGGCCGAAGAGAAGCCGCGGAACGGCTCCCGCTCCGTGAGCGAGGGTACTTCCCATCGCCGAACCCAGCCGGAGCGGTAGCAGATCGCCAGTTGCTTGCCGTCCGGGGAGAAGGTCCCGGACAGAGCGTCTGCCAGGGGCACGGTTCCCACGGCCTGGCCGTCGGAAAGCCGGCGGACACGGCCGGTTTGATTGGTTCCCGCGGTCAGGCACCAATGGCCGTCCCTGGCAATCGTCACGGACGTGGGTCCCTGCTCCGAATAGGACCACGAGGCCGTCTGATTCCCGGTGACCACATCGTGAAGGGTCAACGTAAGGGCATTGGTATTCCACACCGCGAGTTGGTGGGTGCCTGTCAGGAAATTGCCGAGCGTGACGGGGCCATTGGTGAGGGACAAGTCGCGCAGCCACTTCCCCAGCGACACCTCCCAGACCCGGATTTCTCCGGCGTCGGTGTACGTGGCGAGCCATTGCTGGTCGTCCGAGAAGCGCACTTCCCGGGGGTGAGGGTCCACCTGGAACAGGGTCTCGGTGTCCTGCAGATCCGGACCGTGTCGACGCCTGAGCCAACCGTCCTGATCCAGGGTGAGGAGGGCATCGCCGCCGCGTGCAAGACTCCAGAACGCCGTCCAGTCGTAGTGCTGGGCGTTCGGGACACGTTGGTGTGGGCCAGACGGCCATGACAACGTCGTCGCCTGCCGGCGCGGGGTGTTCAGATCGGTCCAGACCATGACCGAGCCATCCTTGGCACCGCTGATCAGGGTTGAATGGTCCGGAAGCAATGCCAGGCGGTGAATCTCCCCCTGCTGTCCACGCAGGACCTTCAAGGCGCGCCGCGTCCCGACATCCCAGATTCGGATGGTCTTGTCCGCGCCTGCGGACGCGAGGGTCTTTCCGTCCGGCCAGAAGACGAGCGCGCTGACGAAGCCTCGATGGCCTTCGAGGACGCCCAGTTCGCGGCCGCTGACGACATCCCAGAGATGGACGACGGTCTCGTCCGATCCGGAGCAGGATGCCAGGACGCGACCGTCGCCGGACAAGGCTACGGATTCGATCCAGGATCCCGACGTGGTGGCGCGGAAGACTTCGTCTCCGCTGGGCAGGTGGATCACCCGGAGGCGACGACCCGCCTCGCCGACCGCGACGAGATTCGTGTGCCGGGCCATGCCCACCGGAAACCCCACCCCCTGTCCGTCGATCTGAATGGCGTGGGTCGCCAGTTCAACGCCATCGGCCGCGCGCCGGACGGAGAGACGGTCGAGCGTCGAGGCGATCAGGGATTGGCCATCCGGAAGGAAGGTAAGGCCAACCTTCCACCCGCTTTCCGCGGTGCTCGGCGCGGGCGGATCGGAGACAAAGGTCCCGGTCTCCGCATCCCACCAGGTGAGCGAGGACGCTGTCCCGGGTGAGTTGGCCTGCCACAGGGCGAGCCGGGGTTTCGTGGGGGAAAACGCCACGGAATTCCAGTTTCCTGGCGCGCGCATGACCTCCCGCCGCGAATTCAGGTTCCAGACCGATACCCCACCCCGAACGGTCTGGACCGCCAGCCATCTCCCGTCGTGCGAAACCGACAATCCGGTGATTCGCGCCTCCTTCCGGCACAGGGTGTAGAGCGCATCGGAGCGGGTCTGCTGCGAGAGATACCGCCACTCCCAACCACGTCGATCCGGCTGGCCCGGGCGGGGCTGGTGATGGTCCAGCAGGTCCGTCGCCAGTTCGAGGTTGTCCGCCGCCAGGGCTTGCTGCGCGAGGTTCATGTCCGCCGCGTAGCTCTGGGCTTCAGCCAGTCGACGTTGGGCCGCCTCGCGGGCGCGGGATTCCTCGGCTTCCTTCCGCCTGCCCACCGCGGTGGCCCGGGCTTCCTCGGCCGCGATGCGTTGTCTGCTTTCCGCCTTCCGGGCCTCGATGGCCTCGACGGCCTGCCAGATGCTGACACTGATTCCCACGACCAGGGCGAGCGCCACGGCGGCCGTGGCGGTGTAGGCGAGCCTGTTCCGCTGCCACGCCTTCTGGATCCGGTACGCGACGCTGGGCGGCCGGGCCACGACCGGTTCGTGGTCCAGATGACGACGGAGATCGGCGGCGAGGCCGCTGGCCGTCTCGTAACGACGGGCGCGATCCTTCTCCAGGCACTTCATTACGATCCAGTCCAGATCGCCCTGAAGCTGATGTGCCAGTTTCCCGGGATCGGTCTGGCGCCGCTGGCCCGTGGTTGTGCGCTCCTCGCCGGTGAGCGTGTGGAGCCGGGTGGAGGGCCGTTGCGGTTCCCGTTCCCGGATGATCCGGCGGAGCGCGTCGAGGCCGCCCTCCATCATTTCCCGGGCACTGAACGGCGTCTGGCCCACCAGCAGTTCATAGAGCAACACGCCCAGGCTGTAGATGTCCGCCCGGGTGTCGATATCCAGCCCACTCATCTCGGCCTGCTCCGGGCTGATGTAGGCCGGTGTGCCGATGAACTGCTGGAACTGGGTGAAGACTGTCCTGTCGGTCAGCTCGGCCTGGGTGGCCTTGGCGATGCCGAAATCGATCACCTTCGGTACCGGCACGCCGTCGTGCAGCGTGACCAGGATGTTCGACGGCTTGATGTCCCGGTGGATGATCCCCTTCTGGTGCGCGTGCTGGATCGCCTGGCAGACCTGGATGAACAGGGCGAGCCGTTCCTTGGTGGGGAGCTGGTTCCGGTCGCAGTACTCGGTGATCTTCACCCCGCGGACCAGTTCCATGACGAAGTAGGGCCGGCCGGTGTCGGCCATGTCCGCATCGTGGATCTTGGCGATGTTCGGATGGTCCATCATCGCCAGGGCCTGCCGCTCGGCTTCGAACCGCGCCACGATCTGTCGGCTGTCCATCCCGAGCTTGATGATCTTCAGGGCGACACGGCGCTTCACCGGCTCGCGCTGCTCGGCCATCCAGACTTCGCCGAAGCCGCCTTCGCCGATCTTCTCCAGCAGCTTGTAGCGACCCAACCTGGCCGCGGCGAGGGGATCGGCAACGGGAACCGTCAGCGTGGGTGCTCCCTCCAAAGCGGGCCCAGCGAGCAGGCTGTCGTTGGAAAAGTGTTCCCTCAAGAGTCCCTCGACCCTGCCCAGGAGCAGTACGTCCTGGCCACAGGCCGCCCGCAGGTAGGCCGCCCGTGCCTCGGGCAGGGTCTGTTCGAGGGCTTCCAGGAAAATCTCACGCTCGCTCATGATCATCCCTCAAGGCGGGATTGCGGGGCCAATCACGCCACGGTCGGTCGTCCTTTCTTCAGGCGGAACCTGCCGGGCCGGACCAGGTGCTCCGGATCGTCCTCTTCAACCAGGCCCGGGCAAACGACCAGTGCCGGTCCACCGTCCGCGGCGACAGGTCCAGCGCGTCGGCAATCTCGGGAACGCTCATCCCGACGAAGTACCGCATCTGCACCACCTCGGCGGCCTGGGGATCCTCCAGCGCAAGCGCCGTCAGGGCGTCGTTGACCGCCAGCAGTTCCTCGGAGGGCACGGCGACCGCGATGCGGGATTCGTGAAGTTCCTCCCCGGCCTGGCCGCCGCCGTGTCGGGCCCGCTGCCGGCGCCGGGCGTTGTCGATGAGGATCTGCCGCATGGCGGTGGCGGCCGCCTTGAAGAAGTGCCCGCGGTTGGCGAACGACACGCCACCGTCCCCGGCGATCTTCAGCCAGGCTTCATGCACCAGGGCTGTGGGCTGCAACGTCTGCCCGGCCTTCTCCTGGGCCATGCGGACCGCGGCCAGCTTGCGGAGTTCCTCATAGACCAGCGGCAGCAACTGGTCCGCAGCCGTCGGATCGCCGGCGTCCAAGGCCTGGAGCAACTGGGTGACGTCGGACATGGCAGCACTCTGCCGGGTCGAAAGCCAAAGGCGAGTCGTGTCTGGGATTCGGTGATCGGGCCATTGCGGAGCCGTTCGTCCGTCTCAATGGGGCTGCGCTGGCCATCCCAGGTTTGGAAATCGGATCTCCTGCGCGGGAACAGCGCTCCTGGGAGTTTTCAGACGGGCTCCAGGCTGAGGATGTGACCCCATTGCCTTCAGGGACCAGCCACTCATCTGCTCCCAACTCGACAAATCGCTCCATCTGGTCAGCCTCCCGACCATGAGCGCCGCTCCGGTGAAAACCGTCTTCGTTTCCCATACGTCGAAGAACGATCCCTTCGTCGCGGCTCTGAAGCTCCGACTGGAAAGCCGCGGCTACACCGTGCTGGAGGATTCGCAGTTCATCCCGGGCGACAATCTGCCGGACAATGTCCGGGGCTTCATCGACCGCGCGCCCTCCGTCATCGCCGTGGGCAGCACCGAGGCCACCGGCTCGCACTGGGTGAAGCGCGAACTGCGCTACGCCCGCCAGCAAGGGAAGCGCATCATTCCGCTGATGCTCCCGCACTCCTCGACGACGCAGTTGCGCGAGATTCTCGGACTGCCCGAGCCGAACCCCGGCGACGACCTCGAAGCGTGGCCGCCGGAACTCATCGCCATCAGAGTCCAGGAAGACGCGGGCTCCGTGGATGCCCTGCTGCCCGCCCTGCTCGATGCGCTCGAAGGCCGCAGCGGCGGCGGGCAGGTGGACTTGGGACAGGCGCGGCCCGCCGTGCCACTGGCGGACCTCGTGCTGCGCCTGCGCGCGCCGCGGTTCGAGCTGGTGAAAAACCCCCAGGGCGCAGAAGTGCGCCGCCCGGTCGCCACGGCCACGCTGGCCTTCTATCCGCCCGACGCCACCGCGCCGGCCGCCGAGTCGCCGGAGTTCACGCTCACCGCGCCGCTGGGGAAGATCGAGGCGGGCGACCTCCGGTTTTACCTCGAGCGCTACTTCCTCATGCCCTACGGCCCCTTTGCCGAGCGCGCCCGCGGCGTGGAGCAGCGCCTGCCCGAGTGGGGTCGGGATCTGTGGGACGCCCTCGCCGCCAGCGAACCGGGGCATGCCGCGCCGGTGCAGGCCTGGAGAAAACTGGCCGCGAAGACCGACCGCCGGTTCACCATCGAAGCCCCGCCCGCCGTCCTGCTCTCGCACAAAGCCACCGAGGAGGAAAAGGCCGCGCACCGCGCCGGGCAGGAGGCCACCACCGAACTACTCGCCCTGCCCTGGGAGCTGTTGCACGACGGCCACGGCTATCTCTTTCACGATGGCATCGGCGTGCGCGTGCGGCGTTCCCTGCCGGGCGGGGAAAGTCCTGCCGACCTTCCCGAGGCCGCGCGCCGTGCGCCGCTCCGTGTGTTGGCCGTCTGTGCGCGGCCCGAGGACAACCAGGCGGCTTACATTGACCACCGCGTCTCCATCCAGCCGCTCACCGAGGCGCTCAATGCCCTCGGCGAACTCGCCGCCTATGAAATCCTCACCCCACCCACGTTTCCGGCCCTCTGCGACCGCCTGCGTGCGGCGCTTACGGCGGGCCAACCCTTCCACATCGTCCACTTCGACGGCCACGGCGTCTTCGACAAGGTGAACGGCCTCGGCGCGCTCGTCTTCGAGCACCCGGACGATGCCGCCGCGCACAAGCTGGAGCGTCGCCGGGCCGAAATCATCAGTGCCGACCGGCTTGGACAGGAGCTGCGTCATGCGGGCGTGGGCCTCTTTTTCCTGGAGGCCTGCCAGTCCGCCCAGGCGGAGGACAATCCCGAGGCCAGCGTGGCCGGGCGGCTACTCCAGAGCGGCGTCGCGTCCGTGGTGGCCATGAGCCACAGCGTGCTGGTGGAGACGGCGCGGCAGTTCACGGCGGCGTTTTATCCGGCGCTGGCGGAGGGCCAGCGCGTGGGCGCGGCCATGCTGCTCGGGCAGCGTGCCCTGGAGCGCCACCGCCAGCGCGGCTGGGGCTGGGAGCCGCGCGGCGATGAGCCGGGCAGGATGCAGCGCCGCCCGCTGGAGTTGCAGGATTGGTTTGTCCCCGTGCTCTATCAGGATGGAGCCGATCCCGTGCTGCTGCCCGTGGCGCCGCCTGCGGAGCGCGTGCGTACCGAACTGGCCAAAGACCGCGAGCTCGCCCTCGGCAACCTGCCCGCGCCGCCGCCGCACGCCTTCGTCGGGCGCAGCCGGCTGCTGCTCGCGGCGGAGCGTCTCATGCTGGAGGCGGGAAAGAAATTCGTCGTCCTGCGCGGCGAGGGCGGCGAGGGCAAGACCACGCTCGCCACCGAGTTGACCCGCTGGCTCGTCGCCACCCGCCGCGCGGACCGGGCCGCCTTTGCCTCCGTGGAAAATCTCCCCGCCGAGGCCGCCCGCGCCGTGCTCGCCCAATGGGGAACCCAGTTCGTGCCGGACTTCGCCGCCCGGGCGGACACGCTGGAGCATGGCCTGGCCGCGCTCGCCACCGCCCTGCGCGATCGCTCCGCCGTGTTGGTGCTGGACAACATGGAGACCCTCCTGCCCCCGCCGCCGGATTCCGCCGCTGCCGGGGCGCGCAGTTACGATGCCGCCGTGCTCCAGTCCGTGCTGCAGGTCTGCGCCAGGCTGCGCGACCTCGCCCCGCGCACACGCATCGTTTTCACCTCGCGCGAGGCCCTGCCGGCGGACTCGCCCTTTGGCGACCGTGCGCATCTCATCGAGGTGGGCCGCC
>CAZDYB010000096.1:0-11226 GCA_964509045.1 uncultured Akkermansia sp. | reverse complement strand
ACCCATGTCATCGCCATCAAGGACATGGCCGGACTTTGCCGACCCTACGCGGCGCGCAAGCTGGTCAAGGCACTCAAGGAGGCGGTCGGGATCCCCATCCATTTCCATACGCACGACACATCCGGTCTCCAGGCGTCGGCCATCCTCCAGGCGTCGGATGCCGGGGTGGACATCGTGGATCTGGCGATGGCCTCGATGTCGGGCAGCACCTCACAGCCGAACCTGAACTCGGTGGTGGCGGCATTGCACAACACCTCACGGGACACACGGCTGGACATCGGGGTGTTGAACGGCTTCTCGGATTACTGGGAGAAGGTGCGCGAGATCTATTCTCCGTTCGATACCGCGCCGAAGACGGGTTCGGCCGAGGTTTACCTGCATGAGATGCCCGGCGGCCAGTACACCAACCTCAAGGAACAGGCCGCCAGCATGGGCGTGTCGCATCGATGGCCCGAGATCGCGCGCACCTATGCCGAGGTCAACCAGTTGTTCGGCGACATCGTCAAGGTCACGCCGTCCTCGAAGGTGGTGGGTGACATGGCGTTGTTCCTGTTCAGCCGCGGGATCCGGACCGCCGACGTGGTGAATCTGGAACCGGGCGCGACTCCGTTTCCGGAATCGGTGGTCGACATGTTGTCGGGAGGTTTGGGCTGGCCTGAAGGGGGCTGGCCGGAAGCGGTGTCGCGGGTGGTGCTGGGGGAAAAGCGACATGCGGAAGCCCGGCGCAATTACGAGCGGGGCGTGGTGCCGGGGGCCATTGCTGTGCCGGCAAACTTCGACCGGTTGCGGGAAGAGTTGACGGTGAAATTGAAGCGGACCCCCACTGACGACGATGTGTTTTCGTACCTGATGTATCCGCAGGTCTTCCTGGATTTCGCGAAGCATGAGCGGGAGTTCAGCGATGTGTCGGTGCTGCCGACGGCAGCGTTCTTCTATGGGTTGCGACCGGGGGAAGAGATCACGGTGGCCATTGAACTGGGCAAGACGCTCATCATCAAGCTGGTCAACGTGAGTGAGCCGGACAAGGACGGCCGCCGCACCATCAACTATGAGCTCAACGGTGTGACCCGTGAGGCGTCGATCACCGATCGCAAGGTGTCGCCCCGGGCGAAGACCCGGCCCAAGGCGGACCTCGCGGACCCGACGCAGGTGGGGGCACCGATCCCGGGATTGGTGGCGAGCATTTCGGTGACGGTGGGGCAGAAGGTGGTGAAGGGGGACAAGCTGTTGATGATGGAGGCGATGAAGATGCAGACGACGGTGACGGCCCCGATGGATGGGGTGGTGGAGGCGTTGCATGCGGGGTTGGGGGAGACGGTGGAGAGCAAGGATCTGTTGGTGAAACTGCGGAAGTGAACCGGGCGTTGCTGGAACCTTCTGTGACTTGATCGTAACCAATTGGACACGTCGTCGACGTGTGGCGTGTCCGGAGTGAAAACATGTTTTCATTGCAGAAGTTGATCGGTGGCGACGAGATCTTCTTTGAGCTGCTGGAGCAGAGCGCGGAAGAGGCCCGTGAATCGGTCAAGGTCCTGGTCCGGCTGTTGGCTGCGCCATCGGCCAGTTCGCTGGATGACTTCGCGCTGTTGCGGAAGAAGGACAAGCGGATCACCGAAGACATCAGCGCGCGGTTGACGACGACGTTTGTCACCCCGCTGGAGCGGGAGGACATCGAGGCGTTGTCCAATGCCCTCTACAAGATCCCGAAGACGCTGGAGAAGTTTGGAGAGCGGCTCCTGTTGTGCCCGGACCGGGTCCGCAATGTGGATTTCTCACGGCAGGCGGGCTTGTTGGAAAAGGCGGCGGACGTGGTGACGGTGATGGTGAAGCAGTTGAGGAAGTCGCCGGACCTGGAGAAGGTCAAGGAGCAGAACGATCAGCTCCAGTACCTGGAAGGGGAGGCGGACCGGTTGATGGTGGAGTTGTTGAGGGACCTCTACATGGGCGAGAAGGACGCGGTGAGCGTGATCGCCCTCAAGGATCTGTATGACCTGTTGGAGAAGGTCATCGACCGGTGCCGGGATGCCGGCAACGTCATCTTCCACATCGTCCTCAAGAACTCCTGAACCCCAGCCATGAGCCTGCTCGTGACGGTGATCCTCGTGGCGTTGGTGTTCGAGTACATCAATGGATTCCATGACACCGCGAACTCGATCGCCACGGTGGTGTCGACCAAGGTGCTGACACCGCGCCTGGCGATCCTGATGGCGGCTTCGACGAATCTGGTGGGAGCGCTGTATGGGACGGCTGTGGCGAAGACGATCAGTTCCGGGCTGTTGGATGCGAAGTTGATCCCGGCGGAGTTGGCGACGCTGTCCCTGGTGTGTGCCTTGACGGGGGCGATCGTGTGGAACCTGGCGACGTGGTGGTTTGGTCTGCCATCGAGTTCGAGTCATGCCTTGATCGGCGGCCTGGTGGGGGCGGGGATTGCGGCGGCGAGCAACAATCTGGCGGTGGTGATGATGGTCCGGGCGAAGCCGGGCATGCCTTGGTGGAAGTACGATGGCCTGTTGTACAAGGTGATCGTCCCGATGTTCCTGTCGCCGGTCATGGGTCTGGTGGTGGGGTTGTTGTTCATGACGTTGCTTTATGTGTTGCTGAGGAAATGGACGCCGCGATGGGTGACGCTGGTATTTGGAAAGGCGCAGTTGGCGAGTGCGGCCTACATGGGGTTCAGCCATGGCAGCAATGACGCGCAGAAGACGATGGGCATCATTGCGCTGGCGTTGGTGGGGGCGGATGCCGCCGGGACGATGCAGGGATTGCCGGAGTGGTTGGAGTTCATGAGGCATCCGATGGTCACCAATGCCGCGGGCAAGGAGGGCATCGCGGTTTGGATCAAGGTGACCTGTGCGTTGACGATGGCTGCGGGAACGGCGGCTGGAGGTTGGCGGATCATCAAGACGATGGGGCACAAGATGGTGAAGTTGCAGCCGGTGCATGGGTTCGCCGCCGAGACCACGGCGGCCACGGTGCTGATGACGGCCGCGCACTTCGGCATGCCCGTGTCCACCACCCACGCCATCACCACCAGCATCATGGGGGTTGGTTGTGCCAAACGGTTTTCAGCCCTGAACTTCAGTGTGGTGGAACGGATCCTGTGGGCCTGGTTCCTCACCCTCCCCGTCAGCGCGTTGATCGGCTACGGCCTCATGCGCCTCGTACTCTCGATGCGCTGAATCGGGTGACGTCTCCCCACTGCCCCCGTCTGGAGCGGCGACAGCCTGTCGCCGGTAGTTCATGGAAGTGAGAAAGTGCCTTGAACCTGGAAAAGGCTGTTGAAACCACTGATGGACAGGGACTTGAAGTGGAATGCCCGCGCACCTGCGAGGTGAGGCCGAGTCCCGGATGGGACTCGGTGGTTCAGCCCCTCCATCTGCGGAATCGGCGAAATCTGCGGTAAAGTGAACTGCCGGTTTCAGGTTGAATGGCAACCGTTGGTTTCCGGCCCGCATCGAACTCCCGTCGCCGGGCGACTAGCTGCCTTACCTCGAAGCTCCAGTCAGGCGCAGTGTCAGTATCCGCCCACCGTACCCAGCCGGACACCGGCGGTCTGATGGCTCAGGTGTCTGCCCTGGGCGACAGGGGGAGACGTCGGGCGGCGCGCCACTGTTGCTGTTGCTGGAGGATCCGAAGCTGTTCCTCGTGCGACAGGGCGGAGTCCGACAGCCGGGTTCCCAGCTGCGCAATCTGTCGGTCGATCCAGCCGTCGCGCAGGCGTCGGGTGAGATCGGCGAGCTGGATCGGTACATCTGAAATGGGACGTTGTTCGGCGGCGGCTTCAGTGACGAGTTGGCGGGCGAACGGATCGGATTCCAGGGCATCGAGTAGCACGGTCAGTTGGGTGTCGCATCCGGCCTGGCGCAGGCGGCATTCGACGATCCTGCGGGTGACGGGATGGACCAGCCAGGACGGGTCCAGATGGGCGGCGGCCCAGTCGAGAAGTCCGTCCTCGGCCTGACACAGGTAACGGAGCAACCAGAGATCGTGGGGCGATGGCCGTTCGGGAGCTTCGGGAGCATCCGCGGGATCCTCCGGATCCGGATCCAGAGCCCGGGCCCCGACGGCGCGCAGTTTGCGAAACTCGCTGCGGACGGATTCCACACTGACCCCGAGCCGTTGGGCGGTGCGCTGGGCGTAGGTGTCGATCAGGACAGCATTGCCCGTCAGCATCAACTTGCCGCCCATCCCGGCAATCACCGCCATCCGACCGCGATCCGTGGTCGGGTCGGACTCGGTGGTGAGATGTTGGAGGAAGAAATCGAAGAAGCCTTTCGCCTCGGCCAACAGCGAACGGAATGCGTCGGGTCCCTGCTTCTTGATGAAGCTGTCCGGATCATCGGGTTCCGGAATGGACGCCACCCGGATGGCGAGCTCGGATCCGAGACAGTCATCGACCGAACGGATGGTGGCGGCGCGACCTGCCTTGTCGCCATCGAAGCAGAGGATGATCTCGTTGACGTAGCGTTTGAGGATTCGGCCGTGGTGTTGGGTGAGGGCGGTGCCCTGGGGTGCGATGACATTGCGGATGCCGGCGGCGTGACAGGCGATGGCATCGAGTTGGCCTTCGCAGACGATGGCGTGGCCGGCGTCGAGGATGGGGCGTTTGGCCTTGTCGAGTGCGAAGAGGACACGGCCCTTGGTGAAGAGGGGGGTCTCGGGTGAGTTGACGTATTTGGCGATCTTTTCGTCGCCCTGAAGGATGCGTCCGGAGAAGGCGATGACCCGGCCCTGTTCATCGCAGATGGGGAACATCAGCCGACCGCGGAACCGGTCGTACCAGTGTTTGGAATCTTCCTTGCGCACGACCAAGCCGGCCTGTTCGCAGAGGGCGGGATCGAAGTCGTTTCGTTTGGCCCAGTTGACGGTGTCATCCCACGCTTCGGGAGCGGTGCCGAGACGGAACTCGCGGATGCTGTCGGCGGACACGCCGCGGCGTTGGAGGTAATCGCGGGCGACCTGGCCGGCGGCTTCGTTGGCGAGACAGTTCTGCCAGCGGGTGCAGATGGCTTCGTGAAGGCGGAGGAGTTGGTCCTTGAGCCCGCGTTGACGGGCGGCGTTGGGATCGGAGTCGTGTTCGAGAGGGATCCGGGCCCGTTCAGCGAGACGTTCGACGGCCTCGACGAAGGAGAGGTTTTCGTATTTCTGGACGAAGCCGAAGATGTCGCCACCGGCGTGACATCCGAAGCAGTGGAAGATCTGGCGTTGCGGGCTGACGTTGAAGCTGGGGGATTTCTCGCGATGAAACGGGCAGAGGGCGACGAAGTTGGTCCCGGCCCGTTTCAGCGGCAGGCTTGCGCCGATGACATCGACGATGTCATTGCCGGAGCGGACGCGTTCGATGAACTCGGGGGAGAACTGGGGCATGTCGCTGGTCGACGCAGGACAGTCGGGCTCAGTGCTGTTTGCGGGGCGGGAACAGACTGAGGGGGATTGCCGGGTGATTCTGCGCGAAATAGCCCACCGACCAGTCCGTGGGGAACAGTGCGACCGGGTGGTCATCGATGTCGAAGGCGAGCCGTGCACCGGTCGGGAGGGAAAGGGTGTCCAGCGTCTCGGGTGAAAGATCGGTGGGAAGCCAACGCACGGCGGCGAACGGGGCGGGTTCGCGTCGGGTCTCGGCGCCATACTCGGTTTCGAGCCGGAACTGGAGGACTTCGAACTGGAGGGGACCGACGGCGGCGAGCAGGGGGACGCGGGAGGCGGTGTCCTTGAGATGGAATGCCTGGGCGACACCCTCGAGCAGGAGTTGATCCAGGCCCTGGCGGAACTGCTTGAACTTCGCCGTGTTGGGGTTGTGGAAGTACTCGAAGACCTCCGGCGTGAATCGCGGGATCTCGTCGTAACGGATCGATGGATCGGTGGTCAGGGTGTCGCCGATCCCGAAACCGTCATGACCGACCAACCCGATGATGTCGCCAGGCCAGGCTTCATTGACGGTTTCGCGTTCGTTGCCGAAGAGCTTGTGGGAGGAGGAAAGGCGGACCTTGCGACCGGATTGGACATGGATGACGACCATGTCGCGTTCGAACTTGCCGGAGACGATGCGGACGAAGGCGATGCGGTCGCGATGCCGGGGATCCATGTTCGCCTGGATCTTGAAGATGAACCCGGAGAAGTGCGGATGGGTGGGCTCGATCAGGCGGGTGGGCGGTGTTGAAGCCACGGAAGACATGTTGTGGCCCCAGGAAGAACCATCGGGCCCGGGAAAAGCAGCCAAAAATCCGGCTTGGCTGCATCCATGCCGCCTAGACCTTGATCCAACGCCGCGCCTGGTGACTCCGCAGGATGGCGTCGCAGAGCCGCACCTCGTGGTGACCGTCTGCGGCGGTGGCGAACAGGATCGGGGTGGAGCGCCCGGACGCGATGTGTTCGTACACGGCGCGATAATGCATCTTGTGGCTGTCGGGAAATCCCTCGGGATGGCCCCCGGGATAGTCGGTGAAGCCGGCGACATCCTCGGAGAAGCCGGCGGTACCGCGTTGGAGGATCTGGTCGGGGGTGTCGCGACGGCCGACGCGGATTTCGTTGGGTTGCTGGAACTCCCATTGCAACGAGCCGGTGGTCCCGTAGATCCCGACATTGAGGCTGCATTTCCATCCGGCGGCCACCTGCGATACCGAGGCGTTGGCGTGGACACCGTCCACGAAGCCATGGGTGGCCTTGCCGAACCGGAGCAGGACACTGCCGAAATCCTCGGTATCGACCTTGTAGGGCACGAGGTCGGAGGGGTTGCCACTGGCGAAGGTCTTCACTTCGCCCACGGGGCGCTTGCGGGTCTTGTGGAAGGTTTCGAGATGGGCGAAGGCCGACTCCGCCCGGGCACCCAGGATGAAGGAGACGGTGTCGATCCAATGGGTGCCGATGTCGCCCACGGCGCGGAGTGGACCGCCTTCCGAGGCGAGGACGCGCCAGTTGTAGTCGGTGTCGTGCAGGAGCCAGTCCTGGAAGAAATGACCCTGCACATGCATGACGCGTCCGATGTCGCCGCGCTGGACCATGGCGCGCATCTGGAGGACAGCGGGGAAGAAGCGGCACATGTAATTCACGGCGAAGACCGGTGCGCTGGTCTTGCGCGCGGCGTTCACCACGCGGCGGGTTTCGGCCGGGGACATGCCCAGGGGCTTTTCGCAGACGACATGCTTGCCGGCAGCCAGGGCGGCGAGGCTTTGCTCGACGTGGACCTTGTTGGGGGACGTGATGTGGACCACGTCGACATTGGGGGACCGGAGCAGGGCCTGATGGTTGTAGTCTCCATAAACCTCGGGAATGCCCCAGCGCGCCGCCGTGTCTTGTGCGGCCCGGGTGGAACCACAGATGGCGGTGACCTGGACGCCGAGCCGGCGAAGGGCCTCGATGTGGACTGGAGCGATGAAGCCAGTGCCGATGACACCGGCACGCAGGGTATGCAGGGGAAGATTCATGGGGGGACGTTGCTGGGGAAAGCAGAGCGGTACCCGGCCCGGATCTCAAGGCCGGGAGAGGAAGGAAAGGGAGGAGAGCCGGCTTGCTGTCGGGTGGGAACGGGAACACGCTGGGGCACCCCGTGAGCCGATTTGGTCATCTTGAATTCGACGAGTCCCAGCCCCTGGAATCGTCTGGTCTTGGTCGTCGGATGACGGATGCGGAGCGGTGTATCGGGGAGGCGGATGCGGCGTTTGCCCGGGGTGAGTTCGAGTCGGCGTTGCGATGGTACGGGCGGGTACTGGAGTCGGAAGCGTTGCACGAGGGATCCTGGGCGGGTCAGGTGCGTGCGCTTCTTGAGTTGGGGCAGTTCAAGGAGGCGAATGTGTGGGCGGACAAGGCCCTGGAACGGTTCCCGGACTCGCCTTCGATCCTGTCGGCCAAGGCGGTGGCGCTCGGGCGCCTGGGGCGTTCGGCCGAGGCGATGCCCTTTTCCGATGCGGCGTTGGAGAAGCCGGGTGAACTGGCTTGGGTGTGGCTGGCCCGGGGCGATGTCCTGTTGGCCGCGGGGCAACGCCAGGTGGACGCCTGTTTTGACCGGGCCATGCGCCTCGCACCGGGGGATTGGCTGACGCGTTGGCTGGCGGCGCGGATCCGGGCATTCTGGAAACAGTTTGCCATGGCCCTGGCCCATGCCCGCGATGCCGCGGCTTTGGCACCGGACCGGGTGATGGTCTGGGTCACCATGGCGGAATGCCAGGCGGCCCTGGGCCTGGTGGAAGCGGCCCGTCAATCGATCGGACAGGCGTTGGTGTTGGTCCCGGATCATCCACCTGCTTCGGAAGTCTTGCGCGGAATCGAGGAAGCCGGCTGGATGGGCGGGCTGCGCGGCCTGATCCGACGTTGGTCAGGGCGCGCTTGATTCCCATCTGCCCCATTCCCTGGCCATGTCGTTGCCGCTTCATGCTGAAATGGATCGCCTCCTCAAGGGCGGTGCCGAGTTGGGGGCCTCGGATCTCCATGTGATTTCGGGCGTGTCCGCGGCCTTCCGGGTCAACGGGGAGATCATCCTGGCGGAAGAGCCGCCCTTTTCCCCGGATGAGGTGACGGCCATGGCCTATTCGCTCCTGAGCGACGCCCAGCGAAAGAAGTTCGAGGAGGAGTGGGAACTGTGCATTTCCATCCGGCATGCCATTGCCGGGCGGGTCCGGGCCACGCTTTACCGGCGGAATGGGGCGGCCGAGTTGAGCCTGAGATTCTGCGGCGAAGCCGTGTCGACCCGGGACAACCTGGGATTGCCGACCCGGTTGGATGACCTGGTGCGGAGACCCAATGGACTGGTCCTGATCACCGGGGCGACTGGATCGGGCAAGACCACCACCTTGAACTACCTGGTGGACCTGTTGAACGGGGAACGACGCTGCAAGATCCTGACGATCGAAGACCCCATCGAGTTCGTGCATGAGAACCGCAAGGCGTTGATCGTGCAGCAGGAGGTCCTCACCGATGTCCGGTCGTTCAATCGCGCCCTGATCCATGCATTGCGACAGGACCCGGACGTGATGGTGATCGGGGAGATCCGGGATCACGAGGCGATCGCCACGGCATTGACCGCGGCGGAGACGGGTCACCTGGTGCTGGCGACCATGCATTCCCCCGGGGTCACCCATGCGCTGGAGAGGATCATCGGTGTGTTCGAGGGAAGCGCCCAACGCCAGGTCGTGCTTCAACTGGCCAACACCCTGCAGGGGATCATCGCGCAGGAATTGCTGCCATCGGTCGACCGGTTGCAGCGCGTGTTGGCCTATGAACTCCTGGTGGCGAACACGGCGATCCGGACCGTGATCCGGCAGAACGAGCTGCATCATCTCTACAACGTGATGCAGACCAGTCAGCGGGACGGGATGGTGCTGATGGACAATTGCCTGTTGGATCTCTATGGGCGGGCGCGGATCACCTATGACACCGCGGTCAGCAAGGCGCGGCAGCCGGACCGGTTCCAGAAGTTTGCGGGTTGACCCGTTTTCATGGCGGTCGTCACGGTCGTGACATGAAGGAGTCACCGGACCGTGGCTGGCTTGGAAGGATCGGACGAGCCCAGTATGGGGTTGTGGAGGACAACGTTCCGTCCGCAAGGAACCGTTCCTGCGGGTTTACCCTGATCGAGCTGCTGGTGGTGATTGCGATCATCGCCATCCTGGCTTCCATGCTCCTGCCTGCCCTGAGCCGGGCCAAGTCCAAGGCCCAGGGTATCTTCTGCCTCAACAACCTTCGGCAACTGGCCGTTGCGACCCATCTCTATACCGGAGATTTCCAGGAAGGGTTGCCTCCCATCCAGATGCAGATTCCCGGTGGGGAAGTCAGTTGGCGCCCCCTGCTTTTCAAGTACGTGGGGTCCAACCCCCGCACCTATGACTGTCCGGTCGAAAAGGTGGAGGTCTACAACAATGCCCGGCCGGTCGGCATGACCCAGGGGAGCGGCAACCGGACCATCCTCGGCAAGATGGTGGACGCCGAGATGTCCGTCCCCAGCGGCATTGGGGCGGTCAATGTGCATTGGAATCCCGGCGGGGCACCGCCGCCCTTCGGCAGGCCGCGGGGTTATGAAGACAACATGGCCAAATGGGGCAACATCGAGTCGCCCTCCCAGGTGATCTTCTTCGGGGATGGACACAGTGACGTGAACGGGGCGTGGACACGCGATCGTTGGTGGATCTGGAAGGAGCTGGGTTCGGCAAACTCCCCTGGGTTCAACCGGGTGGCCCAGGGCGACAAGGGTGCGGTGCGGCACCAGGGCAAGTCCAACTACGCCTTTGGTGATGGCCATGGTGAGTTGCTGGATGCCGGACGCATTCCGTGCAACACCAACGCGTGCTGGTGGTCCATCCGCATGGATCCCCACTGAGATCAGACCATGAACAAGTCGCGTATCCAGTGGATCTCGGCGGTGGTCCTGTTGGGAATTGCCGGTTGGCGTTTCTGGGCATTTGTGAGTTCCCAATCCGGCCCTTCCGAAGAAGCCTACTTCTACGATCTCAGCGAGAAGAAGCTGTTCGTCGCTGAACGCGGCCTGGTTCCCCCGATCCGCGGAATCAATGACCCAACAGAGGACGGTGTCCGAGCCGTGGTCATCGCACCGGCTGGTCGGTGTGAAGACGAAAAGGCCCGGCGCATCGCCTACCTGGAGACGTCCGCACCTGAGCTGAAGAAGGCGCTGGATGCAGCCCGTGCTTCGGGTCACCCGCCCACCATCAGCCGTGGAGCCGCACAGGGTCTGCGCTGGGTAAGACGCCTTTCGGATGCCGACTGGGTGGCGATCACGTCCGAGGAAGGCGAGCGGATCGTCTCGGAGTGGGCGGTGCCTGGTGCGGACGGCTTGTCGCCGTCGGTTTGTTCGCCCTGAATCTGTCGGATTTTTCGAAGGTAAACCCAAAGTAAGGAACCATCCCATGAATGTTTGGAAACCATGCAGTCTGGCCCTCGTGGGCCTGGGCACCCTCAGTGCCCTCGGACAGGCCCCGACGCTCGAGTTGGATCATTTCGAGTATCATCCGGGTGAGAACATCGTCTCGGTGTTCTCCGGTGGACCCGGCAATGCAACGGACTGGATTGGCATCTATCCCGAGGGGACGGTCCCGGGATCGGTTGGGGCCACCATCTGGAGGTATGTGGGCGGAACAACAGAAGGGACAGTGTCGTTTCCCGGAGGATTGGACTTCGCCGGACCCTGGACCGCATTCCTGCTGTTGAATGACGGCTACGAAATCGCGGCGCAGACGACCTTCAATGTGGTGGACGCACTACTCCCGTTGGTCCGGCGGG